>CAZTKV010000001.1:0-3018 GCA_964614285.1 uncultured Chitinophaga sp.
ATGAAGCAGGACCCTAAAATGGCCGGAAAGCCAGAAGAAATGCTGGCTAAAATTGCAGAAGGTAAAATGGGAGCTTTCTTTAAAGAACAAACACTCACCGCTCAGGCTTTTGTAAAAGACAGCAGCAAATCTGTTGGCGATTACCTGAAAGAAGCAGGAGATGTACAGGTAACAGAGTTTAAGAGGGTGGCGTTGGGATAATTCAGTTTATAGAATTGAAAAGGGAGTCTGAAGAGACTCCCTTTTTTTAAGTACTATTTTGCAGCAGGTGGTATAGGTGCAGGCACCCTGTTTTCCACTGGTGGTAGTGTTTTAAGATATGTATAGACCGCCTCCAGATCTTCATCAGTCATTTTTGCAAAATTGGGCCATGGCATAGGTGGCAAAAGATCCCTGCTTTCTTTAATACCTTTTAGCTTCCCATGACGCAATGCGTATTTGAAATTTTCTAATGGCCAGCTTGCTGCACCTGTAGGGTCACTGGTAAGGTTTGCAGAGAAGGAAATACCCCAGGGTCCCGCTGCTGATGTAAGGTCCTCATTAAACTGAGCAATACCTTTTTTGGCCAATGCCTGATCAAAAGAAGGTACAGGTCTTGAAGAAGGGAAACCCGATAGTCTTCTTTCCATGTCAATCTCCGGACCCTTTGGTCCCATAATTTTGGGAGAATGGCAATCGTCACAAACTCCAATAGTAACGAGATATTCTCCACGTTTTACAAGAGAAGCAGGATCCATTTTTACCGGACCCTGTTGTTTGGCTGTTGAACTGTTACAGGCAGTGGCGATAACCACCATCGCAGCAACAAAAACAGAAATGATCAATACTACTTTTCGCATAACAAAGGTTTTAATGGTTATTTGTTGGCTTAAAAATGGCTTGATTTTTTTACCTGTACAATCCCATGTATATGTGAAAAGAATTGGCTTAAAAAAAAGAGTATGTGATGGCTTATCACACACTCTTACATTAATTTATAAAATGAAATGACGGGCAGTTGTATAGTTGTATCGGAAGTTGTAATATAACATCACTGCTAACATAGCTTAGCAGTACTTAACCGTGTTAAACAATTTTATCCTTAAAAGCTTTGGCCACAGCTTCTGATTTAGAGTTTACATGTAGTTTTTCATAGATCTTTTTAATATGGCTTCTTACAGTATCAATAGCAATATACATTTCAGAGGCTATCATTTTATAGCTGTAGCCGTTAACAAGATGTTGCAATACTTCTTTTTCCCTGTCGCTGAGGTTATAATCTTCCCCTTGAGGTACCTGCACCTCTGAAAACATTTTTAACACCTGTGTGGCGATGGAGGATGTCATAGGGGCTCCTCCGCTTGCAGCTTCTGTTATATACTCAAGAAGTTTTGCCGGTGGTGTTTTCTTTAATACATATCCGTTTGCCCCGTTTTTAAGGGCTTCAAATACATTTTTGTTATCATCAAAAACTGTCAGCATCAATACTTTTACTTCCTGGTTATGCTGCCGTATAAGTTTCAATCCTTCAATGCCATTAACTACGGGCATATCAATATCCATCAGGATGACATCAGGATTAAAAGCCTCTACTTCTTGTATCACATTGCTACAATTTTTAAACGAAGCCAGAATCTCAAAACCATCGCTGCCATCAATAAGCATGGTTAACCCTTCGCGGAGTTGAGGGTTATCTTCGTACAGAATTACCTTAATCATGTGTGGTGTTTGTATTTATATAATCAAGCCTTTATACAAATCTACTTATCTGACAACCCGCTCCCAATCACATATTAATGTGAAATGCCCAGTAATTTCTAACTACCACTATACCAGTAGTTTAGTTGATTGATCAAGGTGCTTAGATAGAAATTTTTGCTTAAAAACCTCTTCCCCCGGTCAATATTCCATAGAATGAGGGCAGATATTTTTTTAATGCACGACCGGCACCGATGCAAAGAACTACAACAAATGCAGGAATAATGATATAACTGAGTAAACGATAACCTGGCAGAAAACTCAATTCTTTTACGGCCATAGTCATCATATATGGGAGAAGTGGCACATGCATTCCATATAAGAAAAACGAGAATCCACTTGCCTGGTGAAACCATTTTTTATTCATGCACCATTTGATCACTTTATCCGATCCGAACCACATGGCCATAATGCCTGCCAGTACTGAAAGCTGGTAAAATATCAGTAAGGTCAAAGATGTACCTATTGTATTAGGCTCCAATTCGAATGCCATAAATGTCTTGATCACTGTGAATCCGATAAAGAAAATAAAAGCAAGTCCGGTGCTAAACCAGGCAGGTTGATTTTCTATGGATATTTTTTTCTTTTGCAGGAATATGCCCAGTGAAAAGAAAAAAAGTCCCCGGCCATCTATGTATATAAATTGAAATCCTAAAAAGAAAGAAAGGAAAGTAAGCGGTAGCCATATGTAAGGAATCTTTATAACCAGCCAGCGTATTAATGGATAGATCAGGTTATAGATAAAGAGAGAAACAATAAACCAAAGCTGGTAAGCAACAGGCGCAGATAGCCAACGTTGGATCATCCCTCTCCAGCCGATTTCAGTATAAGGCCTGTTGTCTTGCAACTGGTCCAGCTTGGCAGTACTCACTATATCGGCAGTATAAGAAAACTGTTGTAATGCAAAAGTTAATAAAAGAGCAGCAGCGCTCCAGAGTAAGAAAGGAATAATAAGCGTTTTGAACCTTTTTTTTATTTGCTGAAGGTATGGCCGCTGATCGTATGCGGCATATAAATACCCGGATATTATGAAAAGCATCGGTATCCTGAAACGCAGCAGGCCGTTAGCCACGAAGTATTCAAAAAAGGAAGTAAAAGTCAGGGGCTCATTAACAGTGCTGTAAGGGGCCAGGTATGTTTCTTTCAGGTTGTAGCCATGAACATATGCCAGCAATGCTATACAGATGAATGTGAAAAAACGAAACTTTTGACTTAATGCTTTATTCATTTTACTCTGAATTATAGAACTGGTACAGTTAATTTTACTGTAGTTCCTTCGCC
>CAZTKV010000001.1:3118-11536 GCA_964614285.1 uncultured Chitinophaga sp.
TTTACGTCATATACTTTCTCTTCTATATCAAAATCCACTTCAATGTCTTTGGCTTCAAGTACACTGGTGGCAAACTCTCTCATCCTGGCAGTGATCTTTTGCATATTATCATTCATGGGTTTGATACTCCATACAATATCATCCATAGCCTCCATCATCCGCTGACTGTTTTCACTGATCTTGCTTATGTATTCACTTGTTTTAACAGTATCTGTATTTAGCCTGCTCTTCGCCATCGTACTTAAGATATTGATCGTACTTAAAGTGGATCCCATATCATCATGCAGGTCTCTGGCAACCCGATTTCTTATCTTTTCTACAGCCAGTATGCGATTAACCCTCATTCGGTGCAATGTGTATAAAAGAAGTGATAGCAGAAAAAGCCCGCTGCTTATAAACCAATAGGTTCTCCAGAAAGGTGGTTTGATATATATCTTGAACGAGGTAATATTTTTTGACCGTATTCCATCAATATTTTCACAATAAACATAAAAAGTGTAAGATCCCGGCGGGAGCAAAGAATAGTTTACAAAGCTTTGCCAGTCTGCTTTTATCCAGTCTTTATCAATCCCTTCCATTTTATAGTAGTAGGTAAGCTTTTCTTTTTGCAAATAGCTCAATGAGGAGAAATAGATGGTAAATGAATTCTGATGAGCATTTAATTGTAGTCTGGGTAAAGCCAGCAAAGAGTCAACAGGAACGTAATCATTGAAAAGCTTAAAGTCTGTTATTACAACATCAGGGGGGGGCTCCAGGTTATCAAAGATTGAAGGCAGAAAGAACATAACGGCATTAGAACCAGTAAACATGATGTAGTGTTCAGTACATTGATAATCGGCTTTTGTTGTCATATTAGCCAGTGTAATGCCATCTTTTCGGCCATAAGGGGTAAAACGTTTTGTGTTAGAATTATAACGGCAAAGTCCGTTCAAGGTGATGATCCATAAATTACCATTTTTATCTGCCCTTACCCGTTGTATAGTATTTCCGGGTAATCCATCATCAAACGTAAGCCATGTTACATTGCCTGTTTTTAGGTTAATAAGGTTAAGAGCACCGGCGCCATACGCAATGGTGCTGTCGTTGATCTGGTCAATATCACTGCCCGAGTTAATGAAAAGCGGGTTTGTTTTACTGTCACTGGTGTAATGCCGCAGTATTTTTGTACCATCACTGCTCAGGCAGTATAAACCCTGGTTATGAGTAGCGAGCCACAATAACCCGCTGTTATCAATTAAGATTTTAGGAATAATGGTTCCAAATTTTTGAACAGTTGTAAATGTTTTTCCATCATACTTAATGATATGGCCCCGCTGGGTGGCTATCCAGATAGTTCCTTTTTTGTCAGCTGTGATATACCGGATGGTGGCATCTTCTGCTTCTTTCAAATCCAGGAAACTGGTTTTACGGGTGGAAGCATCATGAATCATATATTTACCGGCCTGGCAACCAATCCATACTTTGCCATCTGTATTTTGATATAATGCCCATACCTGGTTATACATTATACGTCTCGCATTATCCATTGCCGGCACATTATTGTAGATGCCTGCATCATACCGGTCAAAGTTTTTATCAAGAGTTATTATGCCTCTGCCCCAGGTACTAAACCAGTATTGGCCGGTTTGCAGCTGAAGTAAGTCTGTTATATCTACAGCGCCTTTGCTTTCATCAAAAAGCAGGTTAACCACATTAAATGTCCCGCTGCCTGTAGACGCAAAATATAAACCGTTATCAGTGGCAATCCAGATACTTCCGTCACGATCTTCCATTACCTGGTTGGCTGATTGATACCTGATACCTGTGGCGCTGATAGTAGAAGCAGCTTCATAAAAATAGAAACGATCAATATTATTATCGTAATTAAAAAGACCATTGGCGCCATACACCCATAATACAGAGTCTTTAGTCTCATAGAAATTTACCAGTTCTGAGTATTCAGGATTATCATTTATACCGGCAGTATCTTTTAGTTGAGTTCCGCTTTCATTAAAACACCATTTGTTCTGGCCACCGGTCCAGTTAAATACCCAATGCCTTCGTTTACGGTCAATGAAAAACTCTGTCACACCTGGCTGGATTATTTTATTTTCAAGCAGGGGGATATGTAACGGGTTGTAATGACGGGTATATACTTTTTTTGCATCTGCGTCATATACGGCCAGGCCGCTATCGGGGCAGGGAAACCAATACCTCTTTCTTAGAGTATCTTCAAAAACACTGGTACTGGCCTTCCAGCCTGCTGGTAAGGGGAAATAATTTTCATCAGTAAAGGCCTGTTGTCTTTCATCAAACCGGATGATTCCGTATTTCCAGATAGAAAGAAAAACATTTTTCTTACTGTCCTTCCATAATCTCATATTGGCTCTTGGAGGAATCGGTTGTGAGTTTTTTATCGGGATAATATGGTAGTCAAAGGTGATGGGATTAAAAACCCCGACTTCTTTCCGGGTATTAAAGAACAACCAGATGTTACCATTGCCTGCATCAAGTATCTGAGCCAGGTCAGCAACAGGTAGTTTGTTACTCCCTGGATTGCTGGTGCCGAATGTGATAAATTTATTTCCGTCAAAACGCTGTAAGCCGTTGGCAGTACCTACCCATATAAATCCTTTGGCATCCTGGTAAGTACAATACACTACGTTCGATGCCAGCCCTGTTCCGTCATCTGTGCTAATACGGTTGAAAGTGTATCCCTGTTGTGCGCAGACAATGCAGGAATAAATTAATCCGGTAAGCAACAGGATTTTTTTCATGTATACAAATCTAATGAGAGCTTTCCTATTCTGGAAGCGACCAGTATAAAATAACATGTTTATGTGGTCCTGCCTGAGTAACCTTTTTTGATCTTTGATTTTTTTGAAAAAAAACCGAATAATGAATGTATTAGTCTTCCGGGGGCAAATATAGCAATGGTACAAATGCCTGTTTTGTACCAGTTTGGATTTTCACCCCAATATGTGATTGTATACTATTTAATCAATAATCATCTTTGTGCTAACAAAAAACCTTAAACCATTAAACCTGATTGTATGAAGAAAACGAACAGTGCCGGTACGACCGGAACAAATGATCCGAAAAAATCTCAAGGGTCTGAAAATATTCACCAGGAACTGGCTGAAACCATTATGATACACAGAAAGATCATGAGAAAATTCTATGAATTATTTTTCGCTGAAAAAGATATTCATAATGAATTAGCAGAAACGATTACCACCTATCGGAAGACAATTTCTGCTACTCAGCCAGATGTTGTAAATAATTCTACCTGGCTGTTGTTTACAGGGCCACAAGCAGCCTGAAAAAACAGCTATTGTGACTTTCCTGGTTGAATTATGAAATACGTATTTAATTACTCCTATATAAGCAATCAATCACGGCCTTCTTTGTCAAGAGAGGGCCTCTCTTTTTTCACATCTTCATGCGATTGTTTTGCTTTATTGTTATCAGGAGTTTTGCTCAATCATTAATCATTAAACTTTTAACCTTGTTATGAAAAAAGCTGTCACAGGAATTATTCTCCTTGTTTCTTTTACAGTCATTTTGCTGTCTTGTTCAAAAGAGCCGGAAAATGCAATAGAAAGAAATTACAACTATGCTGATTTTAATAAAATTGAAGCCGGGAACCAGCATCGGTTTACTATAACAAAAGGAACATCGTATTCTATTCTTGCCAGGGGGGAAGAAAGAGATATCAATGATCTTGTACTAAGCATAACTGACTCATCTCTTAAAATTGAGTATGACCATTATAGGTCTAACCGGAAAAGGGTGTACTTTACCATTACCCTTCCCTCTATTGAAGGATTAGTTCTTTCTGGTCAGTCGGAGGCTACATTAGCAGGTTTTGCAGAAACAGATCCGGTGAGCTTTAATATATCGGGTCAAAGTGCCTGCTGGGTGAATATGAGTGCCCCGAAGTTTCTGTTACAAGCCAGCGGCCAGGCAAAAATTGAATTCCAGGGGGGTACAGCGACGGGCTTTGAGGCTGACGCAAGCGGCCAATCCGAAATCCTGGCTTATGGACTATCGACAGTTGTAGCTGCAGATGTAACGGCTACCGGGCAATCTGCAATAAAAGTAAAAGTGGGTAACATTTTTACTGCTAACGCATCAGGCCAGAGCAGGATTTATTACCAGGGCAATCCGCTGATTAAAAATATCATACAAACCGGAGATTCAAGGGTAATACAAGAATGAACCGGATAGTTTGTATGAAAATACTTCAGCAATACCAATGTTTTCTATTTTTATATCCTTATGCAGGACTATAATTTATATTTTGATGCCAACAGGGATTTGTGGAATCAAAGAACTGTTGTTCACCGGGATTCGGCATTTTACAACCTGGCAGGGTTTAAAAATGGTGAAACAGTATTGACACCAATAGAATTAACAGAGCTGGGTGATGTAAAAGATAAAACACTTCTTCATCTGCAATGTCATTTTGGAATGGATAGTCTTGATTGGGCGAGAAAGGGAGCCAAAGTAACTGGCGTTGATCTGTCTGATAAGGCAATTGAAGAGGCCGGAAAGTTAAATAGAGAGCTGGGGTTAAATGCTTCTTTTGTATGTTGTAATGTTTTAGACACCAGTAAATTCGTAAAGGAGCAATTCGATATTGTATTTACTTCTTACGGCACTATTGGCTGGCTCCCCGATCTGGAACCATGGGGTAAAATGATAGTGGAAAGACTAAAACCCGGCGGTACTTTTTACATTGCCGAATTCCATCCCATGGTATGGATTTTTGATGATGATTTTACCCATATTAAGTATTCTTATGAAAAAGCAGAAGTGATTGTTACAGAAAACGAAGGAACCTATACTGACAGAAATGCTGATATAAAGGGAAAAGAGTATAGCTGGAATCACAGTATTAGCGAAGTGCTGAATGCGCTTATAGGGGCAGGATTGAGAATAGAAATGTTTAATGAACATATGTACTCACCTTATCCATGTTTCAGGAATGTAATAGAGTTTGAAGCTGGTAAATGGCATATAAAAGGATTAGAAGGAAAGATACCCATGGTATACAGTCTGAGAGCCGTAAAACAATAGGCAAAACCCCTATCTTCGCAGCGAAATTTCTATTCCATGTTACCTAAGTACAAACGAATTCTTCTCAAACTTTCAGGCGAAGCTTTAATGGGTGATAAGAACTTTGGTTTCGACACCGATGTGATAGCCCAATATGCACAGGATATTAAATCTATAACAGATCTGGGTGTGCAGGTGGCCATCGTAATCGGCGGTGGTAATATTTACCGGGGAATGAATGAGGCGGAAACGGGAATTGAAAGGGCACACGGCGATTATATGGGAATGCTGGCTACTGTTATTAATGGTATGGCTTTACAGGCAGGATTAGAAAGAATTGGGGTTTATACCCGGTTACAAAGTGCCATTAAAATGGAGCAAATTGCTGAACCTTATATCCGGCGCCGGGCTATCCGCCACGTTGAAAAGGGCCGTGTGGTAATCTTTGGGGCTGGTACAGGAAATCCTTACTTTACTACAGATACAGCAGGGTCTTTACGGGCAATTGAGATAAGCGCAGATGTAATCTTAAAAGGTACCAGGGTAGATGGTATCTATACAGCTGATCCTGAAAAAGATCCTTCAGCTACCAAATACAACGTCATAACTTTCCAGGAGTGTCTGTCACAGAATTTAAAGGTGATGGATATGACAGCCTTTACGCTTTGCATGGAAAACAATCTCCCTATTATTGTATTTAATATGAATAAACCCGATAACCTTAGAAGGGTGGTAACCGGAGAAAAAGTAGGCACACTGGTAAGAGGTTAAGGTGTTTTTCCGGGGGGTATTTACTATTTAATTTTTCGCAGAGAATACTATCTTGTGCCAGCTTCGAAAGCACACCTGTGAAAAACTATTTAACGGCTATTTGCCGGATTTTTAATAGTTTACGAACCTTACTTAACAGCTTATGCCCACCCTTTCCTTATCAGTCATTGAGATAATTGTTCTCATGCTGGGTGCTATAACCCTGGGCATTACTATCCATTTTTTTATTGTAAGTCGTAAATCTCTCAAAGATGCTACGTCGGATATTACCGGAAAACTAAATAAAGAACTGGAAGTCTGGAAACTAAAGTATTTCAACGATACTGAATTAAGAGACAAAGAACTTGATAAGCTAAGAAAACAATTAGCTGATGCGGAAGAGAACAGTAATATCTATTCTATTGAAGCGGAGGAGATGCGCATTGTGAACAAAAAGTTACAGACAGAAATGGAGTCAATGCGAAAAAAGGCTCCCTTACAGTCAACTGCTGTGCAGGCAGAAAAATCGGATTATTTAGAACAACTCCGGTTGGCTCAAAACAGCCTGCTGGAACACAATGAGAAGATAAACCAGTTACTTGGACAGATAGACATTGTAAAAGAAACGGAAGAAAAACAACAGGAGATCATTAAAACAAATGAAGAGCTTTCTTCGCAAATTGAAGATTTACGGTTCAGGCTTTCTCAAAAGGAAAAAGAGATAAATAATATAAGGCAGAAGGAACACCTGACCACTGAGATGAATGCTATGCTTGACAGCGCCTATAGTGAGTTCAATGTGCTGCAGGATAAAATGCATAAGCTGGAAAACCAGGTAAATATTTCTAAAAGAATTAACCTGGAGTACGAAGAGCTAAAGGAAGTACAACATAAAATGACCCGTGATTTCGAAGAACAAAAGTTGAAATACCAGGCAGTTGTTGAAGAAAACAGGCGATTACAGCTGGAAATGACAGAAACCGAAGGCAAACTGAAAGAATCTGATTTTCAACGCCAGCAATTGCAGAAAAGAGTTGCTTACCTCGAAGAGCTGAATAATGATATGCAGGCTATGACGGAAACCAATAAGAAACTTGAAGGGCAGCTTAAAAGAATTGGTGAACTGGAGAGTATGCTAAATGTGATAGCCGAAGAGAGAGATCAACTGATACAACGAAAGACTAATTTGTAAAAACCGGGTCAAAAAATTTCAGAATGCCCCTGCGAAGGGGTGTTTTTGTTTGGTTCAGTTAACCAAAGATTACTACCGTGTATACACAGGTAATGAGAAGCAGAGAATAGTAGTACAAACTACCCGTTTTTAACTTGTAGTTTGTACTACCGGGTAATTACTTACTTTTTTTAGCAGCTTTCTTTTTTGCTGCCGGGGATACAGCCGGACGGCTTTTACCGAATGAACCTTTAAAGCGTTTTCCTTTTGCGGTTTTTTTATCTCCTCTTCCCATGATAATTGATTTTTTATATGTGATACAAAATTAAAGCTGTTTTAATATAAAAAGCTCCGGCACTGATATAAGCACAGGAGCTTCTTAATACAGTAAGGGTGCAATTACAATTTACCGGCAAGTTCTTTACCAGCTTTGAACTTAGCTACTTTTCTTGCTTTGATTTTAATTACAGCACCAGTTTGTGGGTTTCGGCCATTGCGGGCAGCTCTTTTCGATACGGAAAATGTACCAAATCCAACCAGGGTAACTTTACCACCACCTTTTAATGTTTTTGTAACTGCTTCTACAAAAGAATCAAGGGCAGCATTTGCCTGCGTCTTGGTGATACCTGTATCATCGGACACCTTTGCGATCAATTCGGCTTTGTTCATGATTTGTATTTTTATATGTTTTGCTAACGGCGACAAATTTAGACGGTTTTTGATACTGGCAAAAAATTTTTATTCTCCATTTTTTTGGTATTAAAAGCCCCGAAACCGCAAGGGACAAGGATTTTAGCGGTTTGTCATTTTCCTTCACTTTGCCGCATTATCTGCCACAAACGCTGAAAGTCTTTACTGTAGCGGGTTCTGTAAAATGATCAATGAAATTCAGGCCGGACAAGGGTTTGCGGGAAATATACAACTGTTTCGTATATAGAGAGGCCTGTAAATATTCTTTTGCACACTCAATTCACAACCTGCATTACAGTGCGGTAAGCTATGAATTGATTGCCCCATTTCTCAATTCCCTTTTTTCTCATTTCGTCTGCAAATTTTTCTATATACTGGTTGTATAACCCCTTACTTTCTGCATAATATTGTACAGCATAGGTTATACCTTCCTCATCATCAGCTTCAATAAGGTGTAATAGTACGGCATGAGTAAAACAACCGGTATTTATTACATCAGGGATATGTTCCTGTTTTAGCCAGATAAGCCAGGCTGCAGCTATTGAATGATTTACCTTAATGGTAACGTTATAAACGATCATAAATCAAATTATATTTCAGTTGTATTATAGTTATAACTGTAGAAACTTTATAATAAGTAATGAAAAAATTAATGAAGTAATCCTGTCGTATGATTAGTACTCAGAGAAGAGAATGAAAAATATCAGTTGCCGGCAGTGATCATAATTTGATATCTAAATATACCGGGCAATGATCAGAATGTTTTA
>CAZTKV010000001.1:11636-14100 GCA_964614285.1 uncultured Chitinophaga sp.
TCGTGTATGTCTATTTCAGTATGTGCAATATTATAATCACCACACAAAATAAGTTTGGGATATTTTTTTTTCAGTTTAGTCAGCCAGTTAAAGCATTCATCAAGCCACTGGTATTTGAAATCTTGTCTTTCATCACCACTGGTACCACTGGGAAAGTAAGCGTTAATAAGCCGGGTATCTCCAAAATCCAGTTGTATCACCCTTCCTTCATCATCACTTGGACCATGCCCGTTACCTAATTCTATTTTATCAGGTTTTACTTTGGTAAATACGGCTACGCCACTGTATCCTTTTTTTTGTGCACTGAACCAATAGTCGTGGTAGCCCAATTCATTTATTTTTTTTGTATCCACATCACCCTGTACGGCCTTTGTTTCCTGCAGGCATATAACATCTGCCGGATTTGTTTTCAGCCAATCAAGAAACCCTTTTTTTATAGCGGCTCTTATTCCATTTACATTGTAAGAAATTATTCGCATTGTAATAATGATTAAATTGTCAGGCAATTTACATTTTCTATGGAAGCTTCAGTTAAATCAAAGATAAATCCTGTTATTCCACCTAAAGAACCTGTGTATCTCGAAGGCCCTAAAAGCAGGGGGTATGAGTTATTATTTGCCTGGCGGGTATTCTGGCAATTTATAAAAGGATTCAGGGCCTTGCACTTTATAGGCCCCTGCGTCACAGTTTTCGGCTCAGCAAGATTTAAAGAAAATCATTCTTACTATGATCAGGCAAGAGAGTTTGGAAAGCGAATTGCCTTGTCTGGAATGACTACCATGACCGGTGGAGGACCCGGCATTATGGAAGCCGCCAACCGGGGAGCATTTGAGAATGGAGGCAAATCGGTTGGTTGTAATATTCAGCTTCCATTTGAACAAAAAGAAAATCCTTACCTGCATAAATCAGTAACATTTGAGCATTTTTTTGTCCGTAAAGTACTACTGGTGAAATATTCATATGCTTTTATCATCATGCCGGGCGGGTTTGGGACTATGGATGAACTGTTTGAAACATTAACGCTGGTTCAAACAAAGACTATCAGCCAATTTCCTGTAGTGTTGTTTGGAAAAGAGTATTATACCCCTTTGCTTACTACGATTAAGGAAATGGAAATGCAGGGCACCATTTCGCCGGGAGATATGGACCTGGTACTAGTAACGGATAGTATTGATGAAGCAATGGCTCATATCACTCACTATATCCGGACCAACTATAAAGTAAAGCCCCGGAAACGTTTGTGGTGGTTATTTGAAAAGCGATGATCTGGTTGTGTACTCTTTACACAGAACTAAGTAACTTCACAAAAATTTATTTGTATGTTACTTAAACGATTGCTTACAATCCTTTTCATGTCAGGGATCGTACAGCAGGTGTCCGCCGATCAGTCAATTACAGTCAGTTCACCTGATAACAATATTCAGCTGGGAATTCTTCACCGCACAAACGGAGACCTTGTATACCGGGTGTTTTATAAAGGAAAGAAAGCTATTGAACCTTCCGGGTTGGGCATGAAGCTGAAAAATCCGGAATTATCTTTGATAAAATTTGATCTGCTAGGAATTGATTCATCTGTAACTGATGAAACATGGAAACCTGTTTGGGGAGAGGTCAATTCTATTCGAAACAATTATAAACAACTTGTGTTGAAACTTGCAGATCGTTCAGGATCAGGTATTCAAATCCAGGTTATTTTCAGGATCTTTAATGATGGTATTGGTTTTCGTTATTCGTTTCCTGCACAGGCAAAACTGAATCATTTTATCATTGCAGATGAGTTAACTCAAATTGCGGTTACAGGTGATCACAGTGCTTTTTGGATCCCGGGTGATTATGACACAAATGAATACGGATATTATAACAGCAGCTTGAGTAAAATTGATGCATCAGGCGGGGGCTTTGCGCAGGAGATACATGCCAAGACTTTCTTTGATAACAACGCTGTCCAAACCCCTTTAATGATGAAATCGGCAGATGGTTTGTATATCAATCTGCATGAGGCGGCCTTATTAAATTATCCCGCCATGAACCTTGTGCTGGATAAATCATCTTTTACTTTCACTTCTCATCTTGTTCCGGATGCAGTAGGAAATAAAGCATACTTACAGGCGCCTTTTGCCACTCCGTGGAGAACTATTATTGTAAGTGATAAAGCAACTGATATTCTTGCTTCAAAGCTGATTTTAAACCTGAATGAACCTTCAAAAGTAGCTGATGCTGCAGCATGGGTAAAACCGCAGAAGATGGTAGGGGTATGGTGGGAAATGCATGTAGGCAAGAGCAGCTGGGATTATAGCGGTGGCCAGGTTGGTTCTCAACAATCGACTAAAGTTCCACACGGGGCAACCACCGCTAACGTTAAAAGATATATTGACTTTGCTGCCACTCATGGAATACAGGGAGTGTTAGTAGAAGGATGGAATACGGGCTGGGAAGATTGGTTTGGCCAATGGAAGGAAGATGT
>CAZTKV010000001.1:14200-17961 GCA_964614285.1 uncultured Chitinophaga sp.
CCGGTTCGCCCCACCGGCTTACACAGAACTTATCCTAACTGGCTGGCTAGTGAGGCAGCAAGAGGAAATGAATTTAATGCCTGGAGTGTAGGTAATATGCCTGAGCATGAAACTATATTGCCCTTTACCAGATTGATGGGGGGACCAATGGACTATACCCCGGGTATCTTTAAAATCAGGATGAGTTATTATAATCCTGAAAAAAAAGAACAGGTGCATACAACGCTGACAAAGCAACTGGCTTTATATGTGACCATGTACAGCCCTTTGCAAATGGCAGCTGATCTGCCGGAAAATTATGAAGCCAGAATGGATGCATTCCAGTTCATCAAAGATGTGGCAGTGGATTGGGATGATTCGAGGATACTTGAAGCTGAACCGGGTGATTATGTGATTATATCAAGGAAGGCTAAAGGAAGTAATAATTGGTTTGTAGGAGCAATCACAGATGAAAATGCAAGAAATTTTTCTACCCCCTTATCTTTCCTGGATGCAGATAAAAAATATGTGGCTACCATTTACCGGGACGCAGATAATGCACACTGGAAGGATAACCCAGAAGCATATGTCATTGAGAAATTTTTGGTAGATAGTAAAACAATCTTAAAATTTAAACTGGCACCGGGTGGTGGTAGTGCAGTAAGTTTAATGCCGGCAAAGACAGAAGAACTTAAATTGATAAAAAAATATAAATAATGACAGCAGCAGATATGTTGGGATACGCAGCCGGGGCATTAACTGCCTTTACTTTCTTACCCCAGGTATTAAAAACATGGAAGGAAAAATCTGCGAAAGATGTTTCACTCTATATGTTTATTATTGCTTTTGTAAATGAAATAATGTGGCTTGTCTACGGAGTAATGATAAATAACTGGGTGATTATCCTTACCAATGCTGTAATGCTGGTTATGTCCGGCATTATGATCTGGCTGAAAATGCGCTATAATCATCAGTAGAAAACTATGAAGATTGAAACAATTATCTGGGACCTGGGTGGTGTGCTGATCGACTGGAACCCCCAATACGTTTTTAATGAAAGTTATTTTGAATCTGAAGAAAAAAGAGATTATTTCTTTCGGCATATCTGCACCAGCGACTGGAATGAGGAACAGGATGCCGGCCGTTCAATTGTAGAAGCAACCCAATTGCTGGTATCTGAATTTCCAGACTGGGAAAAACCCATCAGGGATTACTATGGACGCTGGACCGACATGCTGAACGGACCTGTTCAGGATACGGTTGAAATATTCAGGATGCTGAGGGATTCAAATAAGTTCAAACAGTATGCCTTAACCAACTGGCAGGCTAATCTTTTTGACATTGCCCTGGTGAGGTATGATTTTTTACATTGGTTCCAGGGCAGGGTAGTGAGCGGTGAGGAGAAAACAAGGAAACCCTTTCCTGATTTTTATAAACGATTGTTGGACCGGTATAATGTTGACCCTTCTACATCTATATTTATTGATGATAACTTACGAAATGTGAAAGCAGCCGAGGAGTTGGGCATCAAATCAATTCATTTCCATAGTCCCGGCCAACTAAAACAAGCGTTCAGTGATATTCATATATTGTAATTGCTGACTGAATCTGGGTTAGAAAAAATAAACTATCATATTAACCGGCACTGTATGTCACCACTGATAATTATCTTACTATTGGTTATTTTCCTGATCCCTGTTTTTATTTATAATAACCTTGTCAGGAAGAAAAACGCCGTTGATAACGCATTTTTTTCAATTGATGTGATGCTTAAAAAAAGGTACGACCTGATACCGCAACTGGTAGAAACGGTAAAAGGTTATATGCAACATGAAAGGGGATTGCTGACAAGTGTTACGGAATTACGCCAAAAAGTAATGCAGGATAACTTGTCTGCCAATGAAAGAGTAAAGCTGGATAACCAGATCAATACGGTCTTGCAGCAAATTTTTGTCAGTTTTGAAAACTATCCACAACTAAAATCCAGTGAAAATTTTCTGAGATTACAAGGTGCTATCAATGAAACGGAGGAACAACTGGCTGCATCAAGGCGTTTTTACAATGCAGCAGTGAATGATTATCATAATGCCATTGAAACGTTTCCCTCCTCACTTATAGCTTCAGCTGCAGGTATGGGAAGAAAAGAGTATTTTAATATCCCTGATTCAGAAAAGTCAGCTTCCGCTATAAATATTAATTGATAAACTTCCTATGTCTTCAGTAAATAACTTCAACTTATTTTATGAAAATGAATTGAAGCATTTATTGACCCCGCTTGAAGAAGATCGGAAAAAGATAAAGAAGTATGGGATAGCCGGGTTTTTCTTTCTGGGAACGGCGATTTTACTTTTTATTATTTCTGCTGCATCTCATAATAGTGGCACGGCTGTTATTGCTTTTATATTAATACTGTCAGCACTTATCCTGCTGATTGTTTTTGGTAATAAAAAGAAATCATTTGCTGCGGGTTTCAAAGAAACGATTGTACGAAAGATCATTCATTTTATTGATCCCTCTTTAACGTATACCCCCCACCTTTCTATCAGTAAAACGGATTATTTAAACAGCGGGCTGTTTGTGGAACAGCCTGACCGCTATTCAGGGGATGATTATATTGAGGGAACACATGAAAAGACCTTCTTTTGTTTTTCGGAGTTACATACAGAACGAAAAGTGAGTTCAGGTAAGAGTACTCATTGGGAAACAATTTTCAGAGGACTTTTTTTTATTGCAGATTTTAATAAAAACTTCTCCGGCCGCACTTATGTTTGGAGTGAAAGAAATCCCCAGATCAATTTTCTAACAAAGCTTTTCTCATCCTTTGCGTGGAACCTGGAAAAGGTAAGACTGGAGAGTGTGGAATTTGAGAAAAGGTTCATTGTGTACAGCAGCGACCAGGTGGAAGCCAGGTATATTCTTACACCTTCATTCATGGAACGGATTGTACGTTTGCAGCAACTGATGGGAGAGGGTACTTCCTTATCTTTTGTCAACACAAATATTCATGTGGCCGTTCCGATAAAAGATGAATTATTTGAACCAGCCATCTTTTCTGTTAATGATTATAACAGGCTGGGCGATTTTTACAATACCATCAATATTGTATTTGATATAATTGATGAACTAAAACTGAATCAGCGGTTGTGGAATAAGGAATAGAATTATTACTCCAATACCGGTCTCAGCCATTTTTCCGCTTCTTCTATCGTCATTCCTTTTCTTTTGGCATAATCTTCCAACTGGTCTTTACCAATTTTCCCCAAACCAAAATAGTGGCTTTGCGGATGGGCAATATACCAGCCACATACTGATGCCGGAGGGTTCATCGCCAGGCTTTCCGTAAGTTCAATACCTATGTTTGAAGTAACATTTAGTAATGAAAAAAGTTTCAGTTTCTCCGTATGATCGGGGCAGGCAGGGTATCCCGGTGCCGGACGAATGCCCTTGTATTCTTCTTTTATAAGTTGTTCATTGCTCAATCTTTCGTCTTTCTCGTAACCCCAGTATTCTTTTCTTGTTCTTTCATGCAGGCACTCGGCAAAGGCTTCTACAAAGCGGTCAGCCAATATCTGAACCATAATTTTATTATACTCGTCATGTTCGGCTGCAAATTTTTCAATATGCTTTTTGGCACCATGGATAGTTACAGCAAAAGAGCCTATATAGTCATCCCCCAGTTCTTTAGGTTTGATAAAGTCTGCCAGGGAGTAGCTTGGCTGCCCCACTGCTTTTTTCAACTGCTGCCGCAGGGATTCAAGTTTTACTACTCCATTTTCTGTTTG
>CAZTKV010000001.1:18061-23710 GCA_964614285.1 uncultured Chitinophaga sp.
TGCCAAGATCAAATTCTTTCAGCACTTTTACACCATCAACAGCAGGCTTAACTGGTTTGTAATTCTTCCAGTCGAAATATTCTTTTGTAATGACAGCTTCGGTATACGGAACCAGATCTTTCTTGTTTTTGTTCAAAAACTGGTTCCGGAGCCCTTCGTATTCATTGGCGGTTTTTTGCAGCAATTCTCCTTTCTCTTTGCTTAAGAGGGTACTGACGGCTGTTACGCTTCTTGAAGCATCCAGAATATGCAGTACCCCATTGTTATATTGAGGAGCAATTTTCACTGCTGTATGCATTCTGGAAGTAGTGGCACCACCAATCAGTAATGGTTGCTTCATATTGCGGCGTTTCATTTCATGTGCCACATGCACCATTTCGTCTAGTGATGGGGTTATCAGGCCGCTAAGGCCTATAATATCTGCTTTTTCTTTTTCGGCAGTATCAAGTATTTTATCGGCAGGTACCATTACACCAAGGTCTATGATGTCATAACCATTGCATCCCAATACAACCCCTACTATGTTTTTTCCAATATCATGTACATCACCTTTCACGGTGGCTAATAAAACTTTTGGAGCTCCTGCAGTTTCTATATTTACTGTACCGGCAGCTAAATGTGCCTGTTTTCTTTCTTCTTTTTCTGCTTCAATATAAGGAGTAAGAATAGCAACAGATTTTTTCATTACCCTTGCACTTTTTACTACCTGTGGCAGAAACATCTTTCCCGCTCCAAACAGATCGCCTACTACATTCATGCCGTTCATTAAAGGGCCTTCAATTACTTCGAGGGGTGTGGAATATTTTTGGCGGGCTTCTTCTGTATCAGCATCAATATAATCTGTAATACCATTTACCAAAGCATGTTTCAGTCTTTCCTCCACCGGGTTATTTCTCCATGCTTCATCTTTTACCTCAACCCTGCCTTTTGCTTTTACTGTTTCTGCAAAAGCAATGAGCTTTTCAGTTGCTTCATTATTATCATTGTTACGGTTAAGTATTACATCTTCACAGAGTTCTCTTAACTGTGGCTCTATTTCATCGTACACCACCAGTTGACCTGCATTTACAATTCCCATGTCCATGCCAGCTTTGATAGCATGGTACAGGAATACGCTATGCATGGCTTCCCGTACATGGTCATTGCCGCGGAAGGAAAAAGATAGATTACTCACCCCACCACTTACTTTCGTCAATGGCATCAGTTGCTTTATCTCCCTAGCGGCTTCAATAAAATCCACTCCATAGTTGTTATGTTCTTCCAATCCCGTGGCTACAGCAAAAATATTTGGATCAAAAATGATATCCTGAGGCTCGAAACCAACCTGTTCAGTCAATATTTTATAGGCCCTGTGACAGATATTTACTTTTCTTTCTTTAGTATCGGCCTGCCCCTTTTCATCAAATGCCATGACAATAACAGAAGCGCCATAACTCTGGCAAATGATGGCCTGCTCTATGAATTTAGCTTCGCCTTCTTTCATAGAGATTGAGTTGACGATACATTTTCCCTGTACGCATTTTAGCCCTGCTTCAATGATCTCGAACTTTGAGCTGTCGATCATGATCGGAATTTTTGCAATATCCGGTTCACTTTGAACCAGGTTCAGAAAAGTAGTCATGGCCTGTACTCCATCCAGGAGAGCATCGTCCATATTTACATCCAGTACCTGTGCGCCGCTCTCTACCTGTTGGCGGGCCACACTGAGGGCTTCTTCGTATTTGTTTTCCTTGATAAGGCGGGCAAACTTCTTTGAACCGGTAACATTGGTTCTTTCACCAACGTTTACAAAATTGGTCTCCGGCCTGATGACCAGCGGTTCTAATCCTGACAATCTTAGGTAAGGCCTGATAACAATGGTGTCTTGCATTTATGAGCTCTTTTTTACAAATAACTTTTTGATCATTGAAAAGTTATTTACAACGAGTATGAGGATGGATAGCAGCAATAAAAATTGTGGTGTTGTCATACTAATTCTTTTTCTATAACAGGTAATGGTCTTGGTGTAAGGCTTTTTACATGCTCAGCAATATGTTTTATATGATCAGGGGTAGTGCCGCAGCAACCCCCAACGATGTTTACATATCCTTCTTTAGCCCATTCTTCCAGATAATGGCCGGTATCTTCGGGGTGTTCATCATATTCTCCCATGGCGTTGGGTAAACCAGCATTTGGATAGGCCGATACATAACAACTGGCAATCTGGGATAATTCTTCAATATGAGGACGCATTTCTTTAGCTCCTAATGCACAATTCAAACCAATACTTAGCGGTTTGGCATGCATTACAGAAGTATAGAAAGCTTCCAGTGTTTGCCCGCTCAGTGTTCTGCCGGATGCATCAGTAATGGTCCCGCTTATCATTACAGGAAGCGCTTCTTTTTTTGTATCCCTGAAATATTTTTTGATGGCAAAAATGGCTCCTTTTGCATTCAACGTGTCGAAGATCGTTTCGATTAGGAGTATGTCAACACCGCCATCTACTAATCCTTTTACTTGTTCGTAATAGGCATTTACCACTTCATCAAATGTAACGGCACGAAAACCAGGATTGTTTACATCAGGAGAAAGCGATAATGTTTTATTCAACGGACCAATGGCACCCGCTACCCATGCCTGTTTGCCAGATTGTTTTATAGCTTCTTTGGCACATTTGGCAGCAGCCACATTTAATTCATAAGCCAGAGATTGCATTTCATAGTCAGCCATAGCTATAGCCGTGCTGCTGAATGTGTTGGTCTCAATAATATCAGCTCCTGCATCAAGATATTGTTTATGAATAGCAGTAATTATATGCGGTTGTGTAATATTCAGCAGGTCATTATTACCTTTTACATCACAATGCCAGTCTTTGAATCGTTCACCACGATAATCAGCCTCTGTGAGTTTGTGCCGCTGTATCATGGTACCCATGGCACCATCAATGATCAGTATGCGTTCTTTCAAACAATCCTGGATTGTCTTCATGTCAAATTGTTTGTGAACTATAAACGTAGGGAAACTATAAGAAGAGTTTCGTCCGTTTATTAGTTCTGTTTTTAGAGCAGGCCGAACAATAAACAAATCCGCCTGAATATGATAGGCAAAGCTAAGTTATATGGGCTTAATAAACAAGCCCCGCAAGTCTTAGCGGTTTGATACATAACTTTCTACAGGCAAACGGTTTTGCAGGCTCCGGGCCAGCGTCATTTCATCGGCGTACTCCAGTTCACCTCCAAAAGCAATGCCACGGGCAATAGTAGTTATACGAAGTTGACAGGGTTGTAATTTCTTCTGAATATAGTATATGGTAGTATCTCCCTGTATATTAGGATTAAGGGCAAATATTAGTTCTTCTGTTTTTTCCTTTTGCACCCGGCTGATGAGTGATTCAATATTCAATTGGTCCGGGCCAATGCCATCCAGTGGCGAAATGATACCACCCAAAATGTGATAAATACCATTGAATTGCTGGGTGCTTTCTATGGCAATTACATCACGGATACTTTCTACTACACAAATCACTTCCTGCTTTCTCATTGAATTGGCACAAATCGAACAAATATCTCCATCTGCTACATTGAAACACCGCTGGCAGAATTTGATCTCACTTCTCATACGGGCAATAACTTCGCTGAACTGCCCTGCTACCCTGGTATCTTGCTTTAGTAAATGAAGTACTAAACGCAATGCAGTCTTTTTACCTATACCGGGTAATTTGGCAAATTCGTTTACCGCATTTTCCAACAAAGAAGAAGAAAATTGCATGAGGCAAATATAAGCTATCGGTTTTTAGCCAGTCTCTACAGGCTGATATCAAATTCATTTTGCCAGTTTGGTTTTACCGAGATCTTTCTTTCGATGGGGACTACCAGTTCAGGTTGTTTACGGGCACCAAAAAATTGCCCCGGGTCCCAGGTGCCATTCTTGTTATCGTCAAATAAAATTCGTAGCTCATAATCACCAGGTAAAAAAAGTGAGCTGGTAAACTCTGTGCTGCTAAGAGGAATAGATTTGTATACTGCCCCGTTGAGCAAAAAGGTCAATACAGGTTTTTTGCCCAGATCCAGGTTTCGGAATCTTAGTTTCAGCATACCATAATCGGTTTTTTTCTTTGTCGTAAAACTAAGCGTATCAGTTTTCAGTAATTTTTTGCCAGAAGAGTCTTCTGCAAAGTCTTTATCCATGATGAGGCGATACGGTGTGTTTTCTTTCCAGTTATGAACAAGAGTTAATTTCCTGCTTAAACTGTCTTTTTCAAACTTATAATCTGTCACCGGCAGAAAACTTGTATCAGTATATAATCTGAGCCTGGATGAGTCAAAGGTTTTTAACGGCTGTTCAAATGTCATCACAAACTGGCCGAGCAGATCCTGTTGATTATTTAACAGGTTAGTTTGGTACCTTAATCTTTTATCATTGGTAGCTGCACCCGGTTTGTTACGGATACCGGGACCGAAGGAGGGGGGTGCTGCAGCCTGGCTTTGCGATTCTTGTTTAGCGCCAAATGCATACAGGGTAATCGGCTCATTTTTTTGCTGAACAACCACTGCGCTATCGGCAAAGGCAAATACTTGTTTGCCACCAAAATAACGTTTGGTGCCACCTTCATCCTTCAGTGCATAGATATAAAAAGTTTTTTCAGGCAGGTTTTTGAAATAAAAATTGCCTTCCCCGTCCAGCCTGGCTATATATTTTGGTTTTTCCTTCACCAGGGCAGAATCATCCGGATTGGTATGAAGCATAACAATCAGGGTACTGTCTGTCTTTCCTGTTTCTGCCAGCACTACTTTTCCCTTTAGCTCAAGCGAGTCGATGTATTTTCCTGTAGAAAAAGTGTAAGTAAAGTTTTTAATTACGTTTCCTTCGGTGAAATCTTTTAGGGCCTTGCCAAAATCTAATGTGTAAGTAGTGTTAGGTTCCAGGGTATCTTTTAACCGTACGGTGACCTCTCGTTGCCGGTTGTCAACCGAAGGAATGGTTACCGGCAGGGGGGATACCAACAGGTTTTCCTGTATATTCTGTACGTCGATAAACTCATCAAAGGTGAAAGTGATCTTGTTGCCGGTGAAATTAACAGCAGAATCCCCCGGATTTGATTTTAGTAATACGGGGGCTATAGAATCTCTTGGCCCGCCCTGCGGGGGTATAATATTAGCACAACCCGTGTTATTGATGAAACCAGCAGTAATGATCACAACCAGAGTTGCCGCAGATATAAGACGCTTATAATTCATGAGCTGCAAACTTAACCTGTTTGCAATTAATGATTTGTTTTTAAAATCATAATTCCTTTTCTTCTGATTCCTGTTCATGTAAAGCAATGGCCAATTTGTTTGTTTTAACAAAATTGCACCAATGACAGTCTTCTTTGCCACAACCAATATAGAATTCCCGGTTCTGTATCTTTTCCCAGGTGGATGTGATTTGCTGTGTTACAGTGGCAATGTCGTCGGTGGTAATAATTACTTTTTCCTTGCGGTAGTTTTTCTTTTTATCAGGTTCTATAAAATCAAACTCAGTGCTTACGACTTTCCAGTCTTTTTGTTCATAATTATCGACCAGTATTTTATAAAAAACCGCCTGCCTCCAGTAATCACCCCCATTGGGTTCTTTTTCAGAAGGGCCTTTGGTTTTGGGAATGGCCTTATCGGGATCGCCGGTTTTGTA
>CAZTKV010000001.1:23810-68937 GCA_964614285.1 uncultured Chitinophaga sp.
TTTCTTTTCCTCCTGCATTTTCCGGAAAAGTTTTTCCAATGCATGGTGGACAGCTGAGCCGAATTCTGTTGCTTCATTTTTTGGCGAGGGGATACGGATCAGGTTTTTGAAATAAAATTCCAGCGGGCATTTCAGGTAGTTGTTCAATGCTGTTACATTCATTACAAACTTGTCCAGTATCCGGCTGATGAATTCTTCTTCAATCTTGTCAATTTCCGGGGCTTCTGCTTCGGCGAAGCTCAATGCGGCAAACTCACTGACTACTTCTGTGTCAATAATTATTTTTTCTACCGGCAATTCATGTTTATCCTGTATTTCTGCAATGAACATGGACGGCTCCAGTTCCTTACCATCGTTTTTGTATTTGCTGTAAGAAATATATAAATGTTGTTCAGCTCTTGTCAGTGCCACATAAAACAAACGTCTTAGCTCTTCATCATCGGTCCCCTCCCTTCGGGAGGAGAAAAAAATTGTATCAGGGAGTTTGTACCCACCTCCTGGCTTTCTTTTCTTTTCCCAGGAAGTGGCATTACAACCTGCAAAGAATACATATTCAAACTCTAATCCTTTTGAACCGTGGGCTGTCATCAGGTTGATGCCTTTTTCGCTGCCGCTCACCTGTACTAATGGCAAAGAAATATCTTCCTTCTCCATTAGTTCGATAAGATTAACTAATTGTTGAAGGTTGAGATAAGGGTTACGGTGTGTTTCTTCTTTTACAAAATCAAACAAACCGGTCAGTATTTGTAACTGCCAATGCTTATCACTGCTCTGCATGATATGTGTGAGTACGCCGGCTTCACGAATGATATTTTCAAATAAATGCTGCAATGTTACATTGGAAACATCAGCGATCAATTTTTCAACAATTCCGGAAGCTTTTTTTAATCCATGGTGCAGACCGTGGCTGAAAAGATCTTTGGCAGGAGTATTGACCTTCTCTGTTAAGACCTGGCGGATGGATGTGCCGTTCCCTGTATATTTTTTATCCGCCACTTCCATCGTGAGCTTCGCAATTTCAACAGGCGGAATGCCAAACCAGTCGAAATGCAGGATTTCGAAGAGCATTTCATCTCCGCTGTAAGGGATATCATGTTCAGAGACGAGATACTTAAGCAGCAGTATAATTTTCCTGGCCAGGGGTAATTCAATAATGTTCAGGTTCCTTTTACTATAGACAGAAATGTTCAGCAGTTTAAAATATTGTGATAGCTCTTCACCATATTTATTTTCCTTATAAATAATACCTATTCTTCCGGGTTGAATACCCTGTGATACCAGTTGCTGTACTCTTTTTACGATGCTAATCATTTCCAGCCGCTGTGTCTCGTATTCGTGGATGAAGGGCAGGTGTGTGAGATGCTTTAATTTTTCTTTGGATGAAAGCAACTCTTTGCTTAATCCTTCAATTTGTTTCACCAGTCGTTCTTCGTTCCGGTCGATCAGCGATTTTGAAATATCAAGTATAGGTTGGGTGGAGCGATAATTATTGGTGAGTACTACTGTCAGCAGATCCTTTTGATAATTATCAGCAAACTGCAGCATATTCTCCACATTGGCTCCCTGGAAACGGTAGATACTCTGGTCATCATCACCCACTACAAACACATTCGGTTTCTCCCAATAGCTGATCAGTAACTCGACAAGCCGGTTTTGTGTACCGCTGGTGTCCTGGTATTCATCCACCAATATGTATTGAAATTTTTCCTGGTAATTGGCAAGCAAGTTTTTATTTTCTTCAAAGGCTTTAATAACCCAGTTGATCATATCATCAAAATCATAACGGTTACGTTTGCGCATCAGTTGCTGAAAGCGGTCAAACTCTCCCACGGCTGCCCGCAGCTTCTCCATTCTTTCTATTTCATCCTGGTAAGCAGGTTTTAAATCCCCTTTGTTCCATTTGCCAGCTTTATTTGTTTTGTATATAAATTCATCCCTGTTGGGCAGATCAGCTATGTATTCATCAATCTTTTGGTTGATAAAATCCGGTGTCCATCCCTCCCGCTTCATATTGCTGAACAAATGCTGCAGGTTGTTCACTTCAAAATACACATCGCCCCTGTATCGTTTCAGCGGATGATTTTTGGGAAAAGAGTCTATCAGCTCTTTATAGAATTGAATTTTCTCCAGTTCAGAAACAGGATCAAGAGATGTCTTCTCAAACAAGGACAGGTTTTCCTGTATTACATCATTGCAAAATGCATGAAAGGTGTAGAGATGCACTTTATAAGCATCAGGTCCGATAAACTGCAATAGCCTTTTTCTCATGGCCACTACACCGGCATCAGTATAGGTCAGACAAAGAATATTTTCAGGCAAAGCATCGGTTTCCAGCAAGATTTTTCCGATCCGA
The DNA here is from genome assembly GCA_964614285.1 of uncultured Chitinophaga sp. GTDB lineage: Bacteria > Bacteroidota > Bacteroidia > Chitinophagales > Chitinophagaceae > JJ008. The sequence continues at coordinate 26,164 of CAZTKV010000001.1, forward strand.
CTGGCCAGTATCTGTGTTTTGCCGGTTCCCGGACCTGCAATCACCATCACCGGGCCTTCAATGGTATTGACCGCCAGTTGTTGCTTTTCATTCAGTCTTTCAAATTCTTCTGCAAACTTTCTCTCTAATCTTTCTTTGTTAAATGACATTGCTTTTCCGAACTTTTCTGTTTAATAAAGGTTATTCAAACGAATTTAACTTATTACAATTTATGGCCGCACATTCAATTAAAACAGTTCAAAAAATTCCTATTTCATTAGAAAGGGCATGGGATTTTTTTTCCAATCCGGCTAACCTTCAGGCCATTACACCGGGAGACATGGGATTTAAAGTAGTCTCCAGGCATCACGGAGATAAAATGTATGCCGGACAAATAATCGAGTACACCGTTAAGCCGGTTTTAGGAATACCCGTTTACTGGATGACTGAAATCACCCAGGTAAAGGATCGGGAATACTTCATTGATGAGCAACGCTTTGGCCCGTATGCATTGTGGCATCATCAACATCATTTTAAAGCCATTCCCGGAGGGGTAGAAATGACAGATATTGTTCATTATAAGAATCCGCTTTGGTTTTTGGGTAAACTGGCTAACTTATTATTTGTAAAAGATAAGCTGAAAACCATTTTCAATTACCGGTTTAAGAAAGTGGAAGAGATATTTGGTGAGTGGCCGGGTAATCAGCAAATACATGTGGAAATCTAATAGATGATATCTCAAAACTCCCGGCTACTTTATCCCTGCTCTCTTTTTCAAGTCTGCCACTGGTATTACCAATAACCTGCCAATGGGTTTATTTTTCCTGTAAGTAATTAGTTTCAAAAAAGAGACATCTTTTGGAACAATGAGAGGCTCTTTATATAAAGGGTAAAAGTTATCAGGGAATGAGTTGTCAAAACTATAGTGAATGGCTAAGCCGTCAATTTCAGTATCTAATTTCACCATTACAGTGGCGGTATCTTTTTTACTGGCAATAATGATAGGATCATAAATGGCCGGTGAATATTTTACTTCGGCTGAATTCATTCTTTCAAAATGTGTTTCTACTCTTGCGGCAAAATCATTCCAGTTCCTTTTTTCTTTTGGACTCCATAAAGCTTCTGCTATGGCAAATGCCCTGGGCCATGTCATGTATTGAGCATGGCGCATATTGTACACCTGTTCCGTCCACAGGTTGGCCTGGCCGCCTTTTACCAGGGAGGGATTAATTCCTTCGGGCAAAGGCTCAAACTGGTAGGCTTTTTTTAAGCGCAACGTAGCATATACTGGCGGTTCTATAGAAGCATCCCCTTGCATATAATCTATGTAGGCGAAATCGGTTGGGCTCATCACTACTTCATGCCCCTGTTTGGCGGCTTCAATACCACCCTTCATTCCTCTCCAGCTCATCACAGCTGCGTTCGGTGCTAAACCACCATCCAGTATCTCATCCCAGCCGATCATCTTTTTGCCTTTGCTGTTGATGATCTTCTCCACTCTTTTTACAAAATAGCTTTGCACTTCATCCAGGTTCTTTAGATTTTCTTTTTGCATCAATGCTTTTATCTGTTCACTTTTCTCCCAGAAATTCCGGGCTGTTTCGTCACCACCCATATGTATATATTCAAAAGGGAAAAGCTGTGCTACTTCAGAAAACACTTTATCTAAAAACTCAAATGATTTTTCTAAAGCAGGACAAATAGTATTATCCAGTAATCCATAAAAATGCTGTCCGCCCCCGGGCCAGATCATAAACCGGTCTCCGGGACTTACATAATACTCTCCCGGTGTGCAGGACAGTTCAGGGTAAGAAGCAATGGCTGCAAGGCTGTGCCCCGGTACATCAATCTCTGGCAGAATATTGACAAAACAGTCTCCTGCATATTTCACTATTTCCTTAATATCCTCATGCGTATAAAATCCACCATAAGTAGCAGGTTCTCCCGGATTGGGTTTTGACAGTGTTCCAAAGGTGCCAGTTCTTTCTACCCGCCATGCTCCCACTTCAGTCAGTTTGGGCAAACTCTTTATTTGTATTCTCCATCCCTGGTCATCGGTTAAATGAAGATGCAAGAGATTGAATTTATATTTTACCATCTGGTCAATATAATCTTTTACTTCTGCCACGGTAAAAAAGTGACGGGATACATCCAACATCAATCCCCTCCATCCAAAGCGGGGATGATCTTCAATGGCGACAATAGGTAATACCCATTCATTTGGTTTTTTATGTATTTCGTTGCCGGCAATTTCTTTTGAAAAAAGTTGCAAAAGTGTTTGTACGCCATAAAAAATGCCTGATGGCTCATTGGCTATAAGGGTAATGCCGGAAGTTGTAATCTCTAATTTATATCCGTCTTTTGGGATGTTTTTATTAGCAGATAGCGACAAAAAAATTGATTTTGGAGAGACTATCGTTCCTTCTTTAATGTTTACCTGGTTGGTTACTGTCCTGATTTGCTTTGACAAGTGTTGTGCAGTCCTTTTTACCTCTTCATTTTTAGGAGTTATTATTACAATATTGTAAGGAAGTGTAAAAGAACCTTTCCCCTGGATAATAGATACAGGCTGGGGTATTATTGAAATTATTTCATTTTTATGCCCTGCTTTTTGACTATACACCGAAGAGAATAAAAGAATGACAATCGTAAATAGAAATATTTTTTTCATACAGGAATTTATATGTAAAGCAAGTTACTCGTTTACCCAAAAGAAATAAAAAAGGCTGACAAGTTTCTCGTCAGCCCAATTAATAATTTAACCATTCACCACTATCCCGGTATTCTCGAAATATATTTTTCAATCTGCTTGATCTGGTCAACGATCTGGGGTGTAGTGGGTTTTAATGCTTTTGTTTTTCTGAAGAAATCTTTTGCCGCACGGAACTCTCTCTTATTCATCATCAGGCTGCACATCTGCAGGTAAGCAGCAGCTTCATTTTCTTTATCAGGCAAGCCTTTGCGTAAAGCCTGGCGGATATAACTCTCTGCCTGTTTCAGGTCGTTTTTCTGCATAGAAAGCATTCCCATTTGCAACAAGCTGGCCCCTTCAGCCTCTTTCATTGGCATGCCAAGGTCCAGACCTTTCTTCATCATTTTTTCAGCCCCTTCAAAATCCTGCTTCATCATGGCTATATTACCTTTCAGGGTAAAATATACAGAGCGAATAGGCTTGTATAAAAGATTAGGGAACTTAATGGAGCTTAAAACCTTTTCAGCACCATCCATATCTCCATTTTCCATATACTCCTGTATCAGGCGCAGTGGGCCAAAAAAGAAATGCCCGGCTACCAGTATCACACCAACAAGATATAAAGGAAAGGCCGGCCAGAAAGAAGCTGAATAGTTCACATAAATTCCAAGGGCCACCAGCACAATACCTATCCAAAGGCGGTATTTGATCAATAGATTATAAAACTTCATCAGGTCACATTTAAAGGAGGGCAAAGATAAGACCTTACCAGCTATCACGGCTTACTCTTTCGCATCATTGATTTCGATCCAATATCCATCAGGGTCGTTAAAATAGATCTGTTTTACACCATCTACCCTGGTGGTGATAGTTGCTTTCTCGCCGGGCCAGTTTTCATATTCAATTTTGTACTTTTTAAGTACCCTGATAAAATCATCCACAGAAGCCAGGCTGAAACACAGGTGGGTATTTTTGGGATGCTGCAACGGAGCCACAGCCCCCTGGATCAGGTGCAGATGACTTTTAATACCCATACTAAACCAGGTATGTTTTCCATCGTGGAAAGGTTCCGGAATAGTGTCCAGCCCGATGATATCCCGGTAAAAGGCAGTACTTTTTTGAAGATCCACCACATACAAAGCGATATGATTCAGGGTCGCTTTTGGAGAAACGTTGTTTTGCGATGAAGCAGCTATAGTCATAAAGAATAGAAACCCGGCCAGTATGATTTTTTGCATAAACTTATTATTACCCAAGTTAATCAGATTTCCGGTCCCTCTTTAACCCGGAATCTATTATTTTTGCCGTCCTTTCTGCAATAGTTGAAAGCAGGTCCCGTAGTTCAATGGATAGAATAGAAGTTTCCTAAACTTTTGATACAGGTTCGATTCCTGTCGGGACTACTTTAAGAACGAATTAAAAACTCTTAAGAAGAGTCAAACCCTTACTAAAATCAATACTGGTAAGGGTTTTATTATGTTACAGGTGTAACCCACTCCCGTTAGTTCCCGTTAATTGTTTTACATTTTGTTTTACGGTTTTTTGAATCTTTCTTCCTATCTTTAGAGCATGAATCTGCCACAGGTAAGCGTAGTGTTTAATTGGAGAAACGAGAAGAACAAATCGGGGCTCTACTCAATTCATTTAAGAATTACGATTGACAGGGATTCTCGGTACTTTAAAATACCTGTTCCTCAAAAAATCTCCCTTGCTCAATGGGCAGGAAAAGAAGACAACTGGGTCAAGAACCATCAATTTGCATTTGAGATTAACAACAAGATCATAGAAAAGAAGAATTCACTCAACGAGTTAATTAAGCGTAGCTATAACTTCAATAAGAGACTTACGTTTGAAATGGTCTTTAAGTATCTCAATAAGAAAGGGGATTCAAATTCCTTCTACGATTACATGAAAGCATTTATAGCGAACCCTCCTGAGAAATTGGAAGACAACACCATTAAGAAGTATAATACTTGTTTATCCCATCTTCAGGCTTTCAGAAAGCACTTGTATTTTTCCGACATTGATAATTTACTTGTCAGGGATTTTCATAGGTATATGCAGACAGAGCTTGGACTACAGGGAGGTAGTTGTAAAAAATATATGGAAGGCTTTAAGAGGGTAATTAAACAAGCGAGAAAAGATAATTACCTTGACCCAAGCCAAATGGAATTTTTGTTTGATGATGTGAAGATTAAGGTCGCCCATGCCAAAAGAACTTTCCTTGAACCGCATGAAATCAAAGCCTGGAGAGAAGCAGATATTCCAAAGGAAAAAGGATACTTAGCAAGAGATAGAGATTTGTTTCTTTTTCAAATTTATACCGGCTACTATTACAAAGACCTCCCAATTTTTACGAAAGACCAACTATATGAAGACGAAGAGTTTGGGTTTTTTATAGTTGGGGCAAGGGATAAGAACGGTAATCAAACAATTATTCCTTTGTTCAAATTCCCCTACGCAAATAATATTATTCGAAAGTATAGTTCCCCACCTAACGAGGTTTCAGTCTTTAACCCTCAGCTATTTATTGAGGAACCAGTATATAATCGTAACCTGAAAGAAATAGCAAAACTTGCTAAGATTAAAAAAAATGTGAGTAATAAGGTTGCCAGGCATACAAATGCCCAACTATGGGTTCGCTATGGAGCAGAGCGCCCAATCCTTTCAAAAATGTTAGGACATACCAAAGAAGAAACCACAAAAAGTTACTTTTCAATTAACCTTCCTGAAATTGTTGAAGGAACAAAGCGGGTGGATTTTAATAAATTGGGTATTTAAATCTCCTGCCTGCATTACAGCAAATGCCAAGGATAATTGAAATGCTAGGTTATCTGCTGGTTGAAATTGATGCTTCAACATTTGTAGGCGGGGTTGCCTACTATCGCTATATAAAGGGCTTAATTCCAAAAAAAAATTGGTGAGTTGATTTCTTCTGATCCTTCGACTGTTAGGGAGTGGGAAAAAAGGAAATATCAACTTGATAACTAGGAGAAGAAAAATTGTTGATTTTTTCCCTTCTAGTAATTAAAAAGACGTTAGTTTTATTTTTTTAACAAGAAGAAGCCGTAGAATTACATTCTACGGCTTCTAAATTCTTTTTTAATGGATTATTAATTACGTGACATGGGCAAAATAGGAATTAATTCAGCCCTTCAAAATCTTTTGAAAAAAGAACATTTTTCATAACAAAGTCTTTAGGTTTTAGAATAAAGATATAAAATTGTACCAATTTCACAACTGATAGTGTCTTTTATACAGATTTTAACTTAAAGTCCATTTTTTTGCAATTTCCTCATAATTAATTAGATATAACACACTTTTTTTCTGCCTTTTCTTAATATACCGTTGTAATCTTTCATAATATGAGCAAAAAACGGCTTTGTAGGCATCTTTCAATATTTCTTCGTCAGCTAGTTCTTTTTTTATAAGGATTGCAATATGCTCGAAAAGGTTTAATATAGAAATAAGAGCCTGTCTATCTTCAATGTTATTGTCAAGTGCTGAGATAAATTCTCGTATAGGTTTATGGTCTTTTAGTTTGGTCTCGTGTTTTCGTAGAAAGCACCTTACTCTTTCGACGTTTGGCGCCATATCAGGTTTAAACCATAAAGAACATATTTCAACAGCCAAAATCTTTTTAATATTTTGTGAAGAACGAACTTTTTCCTCTTTTTCGTATTCGAATTTTGCCAAATCAAAATTTAATTTTTCCTGGTTGGCGTCAAAATTATTTTTTAAATTTTTCGCATGATAAAATAAAGTTGTTGTAACAGCTCCTCCAGTAAATACGGCAACATAATCTCTAAGTAAAATAGAATTCCAATTCCCTGTAGAATAAGCAATCAAGGCAACAACTCCTGTGAAAATAATAGTTACAATTCCGCCTACCCAAATAGTTTTGAAATTTGATTTGAAGTTAATTACGTCGGGAAGTGTACTTTCATCCTTTTTTATGGTTGACATTTATATATATTTTATTCTTAAATATAAAAAGGAAAATCAGAAACTGTATAGGTAAAAACACCTATTTCGATTGAAAGCCGATTTTGTTTTATTTGAATTCATGATTGTAATATTTATTCTTTTTTATGGATTATGAGCCAAGGACTACTTGGGTTATGATTGCTATTGAAATTAATAAAAGCCTGAAGTAAATATATACTCCAGGCTTTGTGTAACTAACCCATACCAATTCTTAGTTCCGTGCAGCAGTGCCGGGTAAGTCGGTTGTTTCTGCCGCAGTCACCTCAGGCTGGTTCATAATATGATCAACCGCTTTCTGTGCCATACCCGCTGCCTGTACCATAAACCGCTTATCTCCCTTAAGCTTTGCAAGCCATCCGTTAATGTATGCTGCTGAATGCTTCACTTGTTTTTCCAAGATGCCGGCATGTGAGGATAGATAAGCAGAACCTAACTCCGCTACCAACTCTTCCAGGCTATACATCTCCGAACCGAACTCAGCCATCTGAGTAATGGTTTTCCGGTTCAAACGTTTTTCAGCGCCGGTGCTGTGCACCAGCTCATGAAAAAGAGTGGCATAGTAGCCTTCCACCGTTTTAAATGTCTTCCGCTTCGGCATATTGATAAAGTCACCATCAATCTGGTAATAGGCAGATGGTTCTTTATGTTTTATTGCTGGCGGGTTTGGCATCTTCGCAACCACTCCTTCACATTCAGGTATTGCCAGAAACTCATTGGTAAATAATGGTTGAAAAGGCTCTACAAGCCCTTCAGGTAAATCCCGGCACTGGCTGATGTTATACACCTTGTAATAGCGGAGAATAGGAACTTTCTTTTCATTCTCTCCCTCTAAGGTGTCATCAGATTTAGGCGGTGTTTTCCAGTAGATAACTAAATGGCCGTGTTCTCCCTTCTTAACCGAGCCACCAATCTTTTTCAACTGATCCCAGGTGAGAAAGAAGTTTCGTTCATAGTCAAGTGAGAGCAGTAGCCAGAGATTGATCCCTCTATACGGCCGTTTGCTGATAAGGTTTGCGGGTACACCCGCATCTGTCCATGGCTTTTGCCAGGGAACAGTGCCTGATTCCAAGAGAGACACAATACGATCTGTGACGATCTGATACACATCCAGCTTTGTAGATGCAGTGTTGTTTGAATCCATAATTCAATGATTTAAGTGATGAACAAATTGTTTTCATCACTGAGTGTATCGAAACGAGGGGAGAGATATAAGGGAGGGAAATTTGCTTATAATGCATAACCCTGAAAAAACAATCTGTTCCCCCAGTTTGCCAAATAACAAGAGTTAGTTAAAAAGGACTGGAATCAATCCCTTTTGGTGATACCCAGTCACCGGATTCAAATATATCTGATATGGAACGCATGCCCTGGATACGATATTCAATTAGATTCAGTTTCTGTAATCGATATTCTATTGCGGTAAAGGATACCTTAAAGAAATTACTTAATTCAACAATAATATCCCGATAAATGATTTTATTCCAAGATTCATCATCAACAAAGATTTTTCCCGGATTTCTAATTGCCTTCTCCTGTTGTTTTAATCGGAGTGCCTTGCGGACAATTAGCTCAGGCATTAAGAGAGCGGTTGCATAAGTATTTGCTTGCCATTCAAGCCATTCACTTTCTGTAGAGAAATTACTTTTTTCTCTGTACACTTCTTTTACTGTATCCGTTGGCTCATTACCCTCAGATTCATTCCGAATGAAAGTTATCTTTCTGTGTAGTGCGAGATGTCCGAGTTCGTGTGCAAGAGTAAAATTAAATTTATTATAATCTTCTTTTAGTGCCTTATCAACGATTACTACCCGTTTCTTAAGGTTAGTAGCTCCCAAAATTCGCTCTCCATTATCTGCAAACCCAAGTGAGGCATTAAAATCAAAAATAACACCATGCTTTTCAGCTAGAAATATTGTTAACTCAATGAGTGGTGTTGCCAGTACATACTCAAAAAAATCAGGCCGATATAATCGGAGCAATGTCGCAGTTCTTTCCTCTATTTCATGTGCAGAAAGTATTAAACGCCCCTGAATTTTCATAATAAGCAGTAAATTTACTGCTTATGGATACAACAGCAAAAGGGACTGCTTTTGAAATAAAGGTAAAAAGCATTGTGGAGGAACTCCTTAAGGATGGAGAGTTCAGTATCGCTGGCAACTTCTATGAGGTCTTTCATAAGAAGGGTTACTATTCTGACAAAAGAAAAAGTGATATAATTATTGATCTCTCAATTGAGTTTCGAAGAACTGAAATAGCAAACCCCTCGTTATATGTCTTTATTGAATGCAAGGATTATAAAACACCGGTACCCGTTAGCGACATTGAAGAATTCTATGCTAAAGCAAACCAAATTTCAGGTGTCAATGTAAAAGCATTGCTTTTTACCACCTCAAGCATACAAGAAGGAGGATTTACGTTTGCAAATTCTGTGGGCATGGGTATTGTTAGGATTCTTGATGATGATTCACTTTCTTGGATGATAGAACGAACAACCAGGCATCTTGTAGCGGGAGCACCCAATTCGGTAAGCACTAATGTTATGAATGCGTTGCTAAATGAATACTTTGTTTCAACAAAGCATGACACTTTTGCTTTTGCCAATGCGGTAGCATCATATCAGGTTAAGGGCATCATTTCTTCATTACTTCATGACATTAACCAAGAACCCTCAAAATAAATAGAGGAAGTAGGAGAAGATAAGACAAAACAAAAGCAGGACCGATTGTCCTGCTTTGTTGGCGTGCTAGTGATAGAGCATGGCTACCGCAACCGCCTCAAACATTTTGATATAGTACTTGTTTTTGTTCCTGAGTTCCTTTTTATGATAGTACAGCAATTGAGGAAACCGCTGAACCAATACCTGCATGAGTGCATTCCTTGTTTTCCACCCATCTGCAGGACACAGTGAGTATACCTGACTCATTGTTTTGGTATGGACGGCAATGCTTCTTTCCTTGCAAAATGTCTTTATGACTCCAATCAACTCACGAAAGGCAGCTGTTTGGTGATGCCGGGGAGGGATTGACAAAATGACCTCTGTAATACAGTATCTGCGCACACACGGCTCCAGGCTGGTGATGATCCGGGTTGCTTTCGACGGTGACCACGAGGCTTTGTACAGACGTACTTGATACTCTGTCAGAAGCCCTTTATGGATAATCGCTGTCCCAAGGAGCCGTGTGTTCGTACTAATGCCGAGCACCGCCATAACGGCGCTGCTGGTTGATAAGGAAAGTGTAGAGAGCCGCACGGCTCTTTTTGATTTTGTCCTCAGGAATAGACATCACTTTGTTGAGCACGGAGCGAAGATGTTCTTCCGTATAAGTACGGACTAATTGCAGATGCAGGGCCAGGGAATCTTCATCTTTGAGTGTATGTGCGATTTCCTGGGCAAGCCGAAGTTCTGCATTTGAATAATCATGGTGCATAAGAATACAAGAGTTACTTATAACCTTCTCTTAATGGTATCGAAACGTAACGTTATTATTTATCCTTCGTATCGTTCGTTATATAGAGAGAATTTTGAAAACACACATTCTCCCAACTTCACCAGAGAAGAAAAGAAAAGGACACCGACAATGTCCTTTTCAAAGATGCTGCGATGCAGCGGTACCAGTCTATCTTTTACATATGACGTTTTATGAATAGCTGCTAAACGGCTCATCACTGAGCATGCGGTATTCTTCAGCAAGCTGTATCCACAATTCACTAAAAAGCTCTTGTGGCTGGGTACGGTATATCCGGGCAAGACGGAATACTTGCACGATGCTGGGGAATGAGACTCCTGCTTCCCAACGGGAGAGTGAGGAGGTATCTGATAACCCGAGCATGCGTGCCACTTTCTTTTGAGAGTACCCGCTGCACTGCCGGAAGAATCGCAATTTGTTTGGAAACCGACTATTTTCCATGCAGATAGTCTAAACAAGTATGAGCAGTGATATAAGGGAGGGTATTTTGTGGATTACGCAAATGCTGGGGATAACTCAATGGACCTAATATCCAGATGCGTTTGAATAAACTAAAGTGATCGTTATTATTCTAATACTACAGCCAGTGATAGTTGTAATCGGCCCCGGGAAAAAAATACCACTTGTCTATCTAAATTAACAATTCATCAAAAATATTATTGAGAATCAGCACGTTTATACAAGGCAAAATAGAAAAGTTGGTCAATAAATTTGATAGATTATGAGGTTCTTCTTACCTTGAGTAGGCGATAATTACCCTACTGGTTTTATAGACTATGGCGTAATTGTTGTATATACTTAGTATAAATTGACATCCGATCTTTCTTTTTTAAATAGGAAAAAGGCACCTCGAAACATTAGCTAGAATCTCGGTGCCTTTGAAACAGCTACTTCTTGTTCTTGTGATTCTTGTATTTCCGATACAGGAGCAAACTGAACCGGATGAAGAATTCATGAATCAGGAAATGCTGTAAGTCGGTACAAATCAATACCAGTACCATGTGTGACTGGTCGAGGCCTCGCAGGATCGCCTCGTTGTTTTGTAGACTTGACATAACCTACGTTTTAAAAGGTTATGAATTGGGCTGCCACGTGGATCACCGGGCAGCCCATTTGCATTATGCAGAACTCGGGTCGATACCCAGGAGAAATTGGGGTTTTGAATTTTTTTCATACCTGTCATGACACATGTCCGAGTGTCACGGTTTTGTTTTGAATGATGCTAGGAAGACTGACTGGAAATAGCAGTATACTAATTCCTAAAGGTGCAAGATGATTTTGCCACCTTTCTGCATTAATTGTCTCCATTTCATTTTTGTTTTTTTGATTTTTGAATAATTGTTTCTACCTGTGAGTAACACTGCCAGGTTAGCAATGGGAGAAGTAGTGTACCTGTACACCCTGCCCCGATAAATCGATTTGATTTACATAGCAACCTCCTTTTACTTTTGAAGTAATTAATTCCCGCGCAGTTTGGTTTTGGATTCAACTAAGCACATGAAGTCATGCTATATGGATAGTTGAGTTAACTGAAGAAAGTATACACCACTTTCGAATTGCCAATTGGTCTTTTGGGTTTAGTAAGCGAGAATTGATACTAATTTAATATTTTAATTGGCTAACGTGTGTTAGTTTAATGATTTCTTTTTACTTTTTCTAAAAATTTATGAGCCGACCTGACATTATTAGAAAGATTGGATCTTTTTTGACCAAAGTCTCGTTTTCACAAGAGTCCGAGGTCATCTATTTCCTTGTGGAAATAAGGAAAGTCCTAGATAGGGATGAGAACAGAAATTATCCTGTACTGCGGTTTTATTGTGATTGGAGTGTACATGTTTCTAAAGACCGAATCACTCCAGAAATGACAGCAATAATGAAGGAAATTTTTGATGAAATTCAATTTCAGGTTAAAAGTGGTCAAAGAATTGTTGAAATCCAAGCCATTAAACGGTTTATGTATATGGACGAACTAAGGGCGGAAATAACCAGATTCTTGGCAAATTATGGTTTACCTACGGAACTAATAGCTGAAGAAGAAATTTGGCTGCAGTTTATCACCTCCATTGTACAGATATTAACTGATCAACCAATTATCAAGCCCTGTAAAGAAATTCAAAAGTTTTCGTTTATGCCATCAAGATTTGGTTGTGTGAGAGGAGTAGTCTTATTTACTGAAAAAATTGGAGAGTACGGCTACCTTGAATTTGGCAATGCATACTAAACCCACTATGATACTATGGGCAATCCTTGAGATTCTTATATAATGAAATGAATCTAATAGCCTTTTTGTTTCAGGATTTTAATCAGCTCCATTGGATCAACAGGATCATCCGTATTTCTCATAACTAATCTGATGATTTCACTGGGATTAAACGGAGTTTTAATCCGGACATTTTGATCTGTATTATGAGCAACCGCTTCATTTAAATCATCAGGATTGAGTTTGAGTATTATTTCATCTTCTAAGTCTTTAATTGGTTTTTCAGACGAAAAATCTTGATCGAACCGATCAATCCTCATCTCTTTGTGATTAATTCCTTGGGTGAATAAAGGAGGATACAATGGAAAAGTAATAGGTACTGTCGAGGAATAGAAGAAAGCATCATTCCTGTTTAAAGGAACTGGCAGTGCGAAAATCATGTTTTGAAAATATAGCGCTAGCACATGAGTATGCACCTTATCATATAAACTCTTTTTTCTAAATAAATATGCGTGTGGCGTATACGTTAAAGAAAGAGGGAGTATATATCCATTTACTACACACCCATTGAGATTAATGTTGTTATCGTTCATCAGGAAATAAATGGATGCCAGATAATCCTTAGTAATTTCTTTTTCAGGAATAAGAGAAAGAGCGATTTTTAGTAAGGCTTTATATACTCGCACTGGTCGAAAAGGGTTTTTCTTTATCTTAAGAGTGATGATACCATTCTCCCTATCAACATTGATTGTTCTATTCGAACTGTCATCCCGACTAATAACAAGTGTTTCTTGATCTAAAATTGATTCAGATTTTGCTTTAATCGCTTTACCTGGGGCAGTAAAGGCAGAAACTTTCTTTTTGGTTTTTGTCCGAGTGAGTGTTCGTGAAATGCCAAGATAATTTGCCAAATCATTTTCAAACTCTTTTCCAAAATATTCATTACAAGTATCGCATTCAAAATCTGAAAACAACCCTTTATTCCCAATCATTTCAGGCATTAAGTGAGCAACTTTCTTGAATTTGGTAGCGGAACTGTCTTTCCCACAGAACCGGCACACTCTTTTCGCTTTCGATTTCAAAGTTTTCATATTTGACTCAAATGAAAAATGAACAGACATCAAATTATAGTGTGATGCGAATTTTTTCATCACTTCTTCGTAATCTTCGTGAGCAGTCAATAAAATAGTGTTTTCACTTTCATTCATGGTGAAAGGGATTGGTATATTGCATTGATTGTACAAAAGTAGACATCCTACTGTTTGTAGATAAGCTTTTTATTCAATTAGTCCAATTAAAGTACAGCAAAATCAATCTAAATTAATTGAGCCATTTTTATCAAAGCACCAGTAGGTTTGTTAGTGCCTGTTTGATAAGATACATTTCAAGGATATTGCATAGTTAAATCACATCATTGTTTTCAACCTTTTCTTCTTGAGAATTTATGATAATATCAAGTTCTGTAAGGTCATTTTTGATCTTGTTGAACACAGCCAAGAAATCTTCATCTGATAAGGCAGAGAAATTTGCGTGATTAAGGTGTCTGTATGAATGTTCTGGGTGGTCGACCACACGGAACTGTTTGGCAGTAAATAGGCTATTAAGCTTGAAAATGTTACATATTTCCTGTGTTCGAAATTCTTGTCCGTCAAAAGTGACACCCTTGGGAAATTCGAACACCTGAATTTTTTTCTTTAATTCAAAGGGTAATTTTTGCCAATAAACACCGGGATTGGTAAAAAACTCTTTGAGTCCGAGGATACTGTTAATAGGGATTGAAGTACCTGTTTTAGAAACCTCCAACATCTTCTGAGTTTGCCACAATTCATTTTCGATGAGGTCAAGTTGTTCTTTGAGGATTGCATCGCTGATTATGCCTGAGAAATTCTTCTCCAGGATCACTTGCTTTTTTTGCTGAAGCTGTAATTTCTTGTTCTCATAGCTCTGTATTTCAGCCTTGGAATTAATCTCACATTCTGACAGGATTGTTTTGACTTTGTTTACAATATAGGCATAGGCTCTCTCCGGCATTGCAAACCCATTGAGAAATTGAAGAAATAATTCTTCCAGCTCTGATTTCCTATATTCCTGATTGAGCCGGAGAAAGCGATAGTAGGGGTATTTTTTCCTCTTTCCCTGCGACCAGGAACCAGTGAGTTTTTCTCCAGTGTGGGAAAAGACAAAACGCCTGAGAGGGAAGTCAGGATTTTCTATGATATAGTTCCTGCTGGTTTTCTTTGACTTGATTCTCCGCTGTACCTGGTTATAAAGTTCCTCACTGATTATCGGTTCAAAACTTCCCTTAATCCGCTGACCAAAACTAGCTATATTACCAGTATAAGTAATGTTGTTGAGGAGGCGATAAAAACGAGATTTCGCAAATGGTTTTCCGTCACCTTGAGTCAAGCCACGCTGTGCCATTCTCAACCTGACTTCATTGACTGAGAAAATGCCTGAAGCTACTTCATTGAAGGTCTGAACCACCAGGGGAGCTTTATCAGAAAGAACGAGGTTGGCCCTTCCATTGATTCTCCCATTGGTATACCCCACCGGAGCACTCCATACATACCTTCCCTCTTGCATGGCCTGTTTCATGCCTCCTACACAACGTTCTGTTCTGACATCATTGTCAAATTGAGCCACGTTAGCCAGAATATTCTCCATAAATCGGCCGGCAGGACTGTTTTCGAAAAATTCAGAGGTAGATTTTATCTCAACTCCATACCGTTTGAGGTTAATACGGATCTGACTATAGTCATCGATATTGCGAGAAAGACGGTCTATTTTGTAAATGATGATTGCCTGAATATTATTTTTTTTCACCGCACAAAAGCTAAGGAGTTTTCTCAGCTCTGTTCTATCAGCTGTTTTTGCACTTTCTCCCTGTTCAATAAATATATGAGCAACATGATACTGATGCTTTACTGCATACTCCCTGCACAGACGTTCTTGCGTTACCAGGCTATTCCCTTCCTCAACCTGTTCTTTAGTTGAAACCCTGCAATAGATGACTGCATTTTTTTGTTCATTGGGATGTTCCATTTTTCGAATGCCATATAATACTTTCTGCTAAAATCTCAGCGAGTTGATCCAAAAGTTTCATATCTGAAATGCTTAGTTCCCTTTCCAATTCTAAACCCAAAGAGGGAGAACGTATACCGCCTTTGTTGCTACACAAAAGAGTTCGTTCTCCCTCATTGGACTCAAACAGTATTGAATTAGGGTATTCCCCTTTGTGTAGCGGTATAAGCATAGCAAAAACAGGTGTGATAGTAAACTGAGCCATTATCACAAAAAGAAAGAGTTGAGATAAGACAGAAAAATTTGTTCTATCTGCAAATAACCCTCCCTTTTCAGAAGTAACATGGTCAGTATTCTGTAGGGATGCCCTCACTCACTCCCATTGGAATCACCGATTTCAGGAATCAACAAAAACCTTTTGGAATAAAGGAAGAAGACCGTTTGGGTCATATATACTGCATAGGAAAAACAGGAAGCGGGAAATCAACACTCTTGTTAAATATGGCTATTGCAGACATTAATCAGGGCAAAGGATTGGGAGTGATTGATCCTCACGGAGACCTTGCCGAAGAGTTACTCTTGCATGTTCCCAAAGAAAGAATAGCCGATGTGCTATATTTCAATGCAGGAGATACCGAATATCCGGTTGCGTTTAATCCTTTGCACAATGTAAAAGAACAGGACCGATACCTGATAGTGGCTACACTAGTCACGGCACTTAAGAAACTATGGGCAGATTCCTGGGGACCACGATTAGAGCATATCCTTCGGAATACTCTACTTACCCTGTCATACCATTCAAAGAGTACACTCCTTGATATTATTCCCCTTCTCACCAATTTTGAGTTCAGAAGAAAAGTACTCTTTGCAGTGCCGGTGGAGTCACTGCACCAGTTCTGGGAAAAGGAATTTGATCCCTTGCCTCCACAGCTCAAACATGAGTTTATTGCTCCCATCATCAACAAGGTTGGTTTGTTCAGTGCGCATCCTATTCTCAGAAATATCCTGGGACAGGAGAAAAGCTCATTCACGATAGCTGAAGTCATGAATACAAAAAAGATATTCATTGCCAATCTCTCAAAAGGAGTATTGGGAGAAGCAGGGACTCAACTATTAGGTTCATTATTGGTGACACAGTTTCAGACAGCTTCCCTAGGAAGAGCAACCCGACCCATCAGCAGCAGAACACCTTTTTATCTGTATATCGATGAAGTACACTCTTTCATCACCAAATCCTTTGCTGATATTCTTTCTGAGTCGAGAAAGTATGGGTTAGGGCTGTTTCTCACTCACCAGTTCCTTGACCAGTTGCCTGAAGATATTCATACGGCAATCATTGGAAACGTTGGCACCGTGATTGTGTTTCGGGTAGGGACAAGAGATGCGAAAGTATTGGCAGAAGAGTTTTATCCTGTATTCAAGCAGTCAGATCTGATTGCACTGCCACGGTATCATATATACCTGAAGCTGCTTATTGACGGAACAACGTCAAAACCGTTTAGTGCCATCACTCAGCCATTACCCAATTCAATATCTTCTTATGCCAGTGAGACCATTTCACTTTCCAGGGCGCAATATGGAACAGCAATTGACCAGATAAGCAAGGAAAATTATTTAAAAGGAAATGAAAATTGTGCTAAAGGAACTCTTTTTGAAGATTTATCACTCAAATGACCTTGATGCTGAGAGACAGTATTATTTTAGCAATGAAAGGAAACAATTTGAACCAATCGTTGTATCAATATGGTAGCCCGAGGATTAAATAGTAATAAGGAGCGGAAAGCATACTGGGAAGAGCTCACTCTCAGATACACAGAGGATGAGGTTCAAAAAGCCCTGGCCTCTCTTGAACCAACTACCCGAAAGGTGCTCCTGCTGTATTATGCAGAATCCTATTCATTCAAAGAAATCTGTACAATGATTCAACGGTCTATTTCAATAGTCAGAAGCCATCATAACCGTGGTTTCTTTCAGCTGTATCGCTATTTCAATTCACACTTGAAAGGGGATGAGCCACCTGTTTGGAAACCCGATAGTAATATTTGACGGATTTTGGCCTTTATCATTGAACAGATCAGTCATTACTTTTTAAGTTTCTTCGGCTCAATACCAAACGCTTCGACTGAGTGTTTATAGTCTACTGCCTGGTCAATTTTTTGATACCTGCATTAGTCAGTGCCTGCATGTATGCTGGAATGAAATCATTCCAGTCTATCCATTTTTACCAATAAATTGCAAGAACCAATCATCCTCAGCTAACTGATTCGCTGCTATATGCCGTCCATTGTCGCAAAACATATTTCCAGAAAGCAACACTTTCCATTTCCCAAACGTATCTGCTTTCTTTTCTCCGCTTGTAAATTCACCAGGAAATCTGTTCATATCAGAGAGTATATTTATGTTTGATGGAATATTGTTTCTTACTCAAAGTCAAGGAGGTTTTTTAGTGAAACTTCAAGCTCAGAAGCAATCAAATAAAGCGTTTTTACCGTTGGGTTCCCTTTCCCTTTTTCAATATAATTCACCCATTGCCGGTCCTTATCAATGCGTAATGCTAATTCAGTCTGGCTGAGCCCGGCTTTTTTTCGTAAAGCGGCGATTTGTTTTCCGAGTTTTTTCTGAAATACATCAATACCCATACCTTGGTTAAAGGCATACAAGGTTGAGTATTTCAAAAAAATTATTGTAAAGATATATCTTTACAATCTCAATTTTCCCTAAGTTTGTTTCCGCCAGAGAAGTCCCCCAAGTCATTTGAGCTGGTATAACCATCTTTTTAACCCAAAACCATTTTCGTATGCAAAAGAGTATGTTCCTTATTCTGCTGTTTCTTTTATTCACCGGCTGCTTTGCTCCCAAGCAGGTTGCTCCTGCCAAGCAGACCTTCACCTTTGACTATGCTGTCAGGGAAAGCAGTAAAGCCGGTTCAGCTTCAATGGTAGTGGCACAGATACGACCTTATTATGCCGCTGATTTCAGTTCTGGCTCTGGTGAATTGTTCCGAAGTTTTCAAAATGCCCTGGGAAGTGATATAGAAGAACTCATTATTTCCAGGGGTTTCTCCCTCAAAGGACCTTATCAGTCACATGATGAAATGATTTTTGAAGACAAAAAGCGGACAGAAATGCTTATTCAAATCGAAATTGACCCACAATTCACTGCCCAAGCCGGAGGATGGAAGACTAACCTGTCAATACTGGGAGCTTCTTACAACTCCTATACCTATTCAGGAACGGTATCCTTAGTGGGAAAGATCAATCTCTCAGGTGTGGAACCGCTCACCAATGAAAAGATCTGGGCAAAGTCAGTGTTGATTCCTAATGTAGAGAACATCCCGATTGAAACCACCGCCAAATATTCACGGGTACTCTCAGATACCGAGCTGATGAACGACCCGGGTGTGTATAACGCATTGGGGAAAGCACTCATGACTCAGTATGCAGGGATCATGGATAAGATAGCTGCCCATTTTACGGCAGAAGAGTTCACATCACTAAAATCACAGATCAAAGAGTTAAAAGCAAAGAAGGGGTTTTAAGGAATTAATACTATAAAACTTTAAACAAACATTTCGCACTGTAAACAAATTGATTTATGATCTGATCAGTCATAACTCAATTTGTTTTTTAGATCAATAGATTTAGGATATCTGTCAGTTGGTTGCTGCAATTGGGAGTCGAAATAATTCCGTAGTAATACGGTTGTTCGGATTAAACTAATTCTTCAATTTGCAACGAGGTCTTTTGAAATGAGTTTCGGTTATAGTTTTAAGTGACTCAACTTATATAGGGTATCCATTTCTGTTATTTATCGCTTACAGTTCGTGAGTAGTTATATGAGAGAGATTATAATGGCAAACCCCTAATTCAATAAAAACTTTTTGTTAAGTAATAAAAAGCTGTATAGTTTTCAATTAGAATTTCAGAAAGTT
This sequence comes from uncultured Chitinophaga sp., assembly GCA_964614285.1. GTDB lineage: Bacteria > Bacteroidota > Bacteroidia > Chitinophagales > Chitinophagaceae > JJ008. The sequence continues at coordinate 45,441 of CAZTKV010000001.1, forward strand.
TGTATTAGAGAATATCGGAAGCAGATTATCTGATTTCATTAAACCAACCAGAAAATTCGCCAATGGTACTTCATACCATTCGAAACCAAAACCAACTTAAAGTAGTGCTGCTGGGCACACTACTTCTTGGTATTTTATCAGTGAAATCCCAAACCGGAACTACTGATGCAATCCCAACAAAAGCAGGTGCTGAAAAGCTTAAGAAAGATTCGATAATACCAACACTACGACCTTTAGCCAAAGAGCTAGAAACTTTCCCGCAATCTATACAAAGAACAGTTATTGCTTCAGTAAAGGAAAGCGTCAACAAGTCTTTGTTCAATACGCTTACGAAAAAAGGTAAAGAAGTACTGACTCCATTTCAGGATTTATTCCACAAACCATTCTCATTTAATTCCGGAGATGTATTTATCAATTCGCAAGCAGACACTTCTTTCTCAAAAAATGGGCATAATTATCTCAGGACAATGAGTGAAGCCCGGAGTAGTTGGACTGTTGCATCCATACCGGTCGGGCTTACGATATCAAGGCAATCCTTGAGTGACTTCGCTTATGGTAAGAGCTTTAACCGGTTCACACTTCATTTTGACAAAGATGAATACCTGGCAGTTTTGAAGAAAAAGCTCGCAGGCACTTATGATCCACGGTCATTGCTTGAGTCTGCAGCAAATCCTTTAGACAAGATTATTGAACAGATGAAAAAGGAATTTACTTTAGAATTAGACCGGGTGGGTGAAAGATATAAGGGATTACTGGAGGAACAACTAAACTCTTTCAAGAACATACCGGATATATTCAATGCTGATGTGCAGGCCCTTCAGCAACGATTTATCAATAAACAATATTTTGGAGAGATTACAAAGAAGCAGGCAGTACTGGCGCAGTTACAACAGCAGCGCAATAACGGCATTTCGATTGATGATGCCGAACTAAAAAATCTGGAGCAGGAGATTTTAAGATTCAAGGGAGTGCAGGATCTGATGAAAACATTCAGCCAACATAAACAAAAGTGGCTGCAGTCCGGACTTTTATCCCGTATAAAAGAGTTAAGGATATTGAAAGCATCTGCCCTGCAATCAGTATTAAACGATCCTGCCACAATTGTGAAGATGGCCAGACAGCGACTTTCATTAACAGGGCTTCAACGTTTTTTCCTTGGTATGAACCGGTTGGATATAGGACAGAGCGCTTCTACGATAAGTCCTCTAACTTTTCGTCATTTGCTGACAAAGGGGATCAACACAGAATTTTCCGGTAACAACAAAACGGTTGGCGTGTTGATAGGAAAAACCACTGACTTCAATTCATTGTTAGATTTTCCGTTTCAACAAAACCTTTTCTCTAATACAGGGTCAGTCAGTGCTCTCAGGGTAGGAACCGGCTCAGGAAAAGGAATGAATTCACAGCTCTCCTTAGCTTCTTTTTCACAGACTCTTTCGGGTTATCCCACACAAGGGGGTGATTTTAATACGGAATCATTCAGAAAGGTATTGGTTACAACTATTTCCAATCAATTAACAATGGGAGAGAAGGGGCTTGTTAGTGTTGAATTATCCCGGTCTGCAACGCAGTACAATGGAAGAAAATCTGAGGCAGATTCCGGGTTGGCTGCCAGTGCCGGAGCCTTAAACCGAATTTTTTCAGGCAATGACTTCATGGCTAATACGGCATTATCGTTTCGCTATAGTGATGAATACACTGATAAAGGGCTGGCCTATCATTTTAGTTTTAATAAAACATCAAACGGTTATATCAACCCTGGCGATGGTTATTTTTCAGCTGGCTCCACTGTATTGGGGATGGGAATCCGAAAATCATTTTTGAAAAATAAGCTGCTTATTTCATTTAGGGGGACACAGCGAAACTACCGTTACAATGAAGGCGCAGGAACTGCCTGGAAGAATAGCCAGTTTATTGCCGATATAAAATGGAAAATGAGAAAAGGTCAGTATGTCACTTTGCGTTACCAGCCTGTCACAATGATCCGCAAGAGTGCATTGGGCAAGGAACCGGTAAGTTCAATGAACAGATTAGTAGTTGATGCAAGTCTGGCAAAAAGGATAAGCAGAAGGTTTTATTACAGGAACTATATTAGTATAGCTGGTCAGCAAAACAGCTTTACCTGGACTGAAGGCACTAGGGTTAATAATAATGCTGTCAGCATCAGCTCCCTGCAGCAGCTTGCTTTTGGTAACAAAACGGTCTTTATAAACATCAATTACAACTATGCAAATTCAGTTTCTCAGTTCATGTTCCTTAATTCCTCGTTTTATGCAGAGGCCGGGCATAGCTATATTTTGCTGAAACATATTTCTGGTTCCACAGGGCTTATATACAATTCAACTGCCGGCTGGTACAGGCAGGCCGGAATTCGTCAATCATTATCCGGGCAGATTGGAAAAAGATTCTCCATGAATGTATTTGTTGACCTGAAGAAAAACTTAAGGGTATTACAGCCTTTGTGGAATGACATGATCAGGGCTGATTTTAGCTTAAGATATTTAATAAACAACAAGAATTAACGCCATGCAGAGGAGTTATTACCTATTGTTTTTATTCTTGACCGGGATTTTTTTCCCGGTAATGCGGTCAGATGCGCAGGTACTTATGCAGTTTAACGCTCCGGTGAATGGTCAGAGTCTGGAAGGCCTTTCCTATGTACAGATTATTAATAACTCAAATGAGGATGTCAGGGCTGCAATAACTATAAGGGTTACCGAAAATCTTACAGGCAAAATTTTGACAGCTTCTTTTTTCGGTGTTCCGCTCAGGCGGGGAAACAATACTATAGAACCGGCAAGTTTTTCAAGAGGAAAATTTTCTTTTGCGTCCAATTATTCCGGACAGACCATCAGCCAGACAGGAAGGTTTCCGGAAGGAGAATATGAATATTGTTATGAGGTAGAAATAACTGACTCAAAAACACCCTGGCCTTCGTCAGTGTTTGAGAATTGTTTTACCTCGCTTATACAGCCGCTTACACCCCTGTTACTGGTTAATCCTGCAGATGAAGATATCAGTTGTAATACAAGACCCTTATTTACCTGGCAACTTCCGGCACCGCTGCCCCGAAATGCCTTATGTAGATTAGTCCTTACTGAACTCAGGGATAAACAGGACCTTGCTGAAGCCATTAATTACAACATGCCGCTCATTAACCAGTCTAATATCTCTGGTAACCAGTTAATATTTCCCGCATCACAGCAGGCATTGAAAGAAGGAAAAAAATATGTATGGCAGGTCACGCTATATACAGGAACTATTTTACTCAGAAAATCAGAAATATGGACTTATGAAGTGAAATGTGATGTAAGTAAAGTTGATACGCTAACAGGCAGTTACAGAGAACTGAAGGAAAATTCCGATGGTGATTTCCTGGTTGTTGATAGGGTTCTTCGTTTCTCCTTTCATAATCCTTATAGTCCGGGGGCTCTTGCGTATTCTATCGTCAACATGGCCAATCCTGGAAAACCAATCAGCCACTTGCCTAAACTGACCGTTAAGGCAGGGCTTAATAAATATGATCTTGATTTTACGGATAATAAGGCGTTCAAGAAAGGTGAGGAATATTTATTAAAGGTCACCTTATCTGGAAATCGGGAGTTACGTCTTCGCTTTTTATTTAATTATGACGGGGAATAAAATAATAACTGCACTAATTGCTTCAGGCTTCTTTATGGCTGCATGTCAGTTGTCAAACAGCCGGCAGCAATACATCAGTTATATCAATGACCCTGAGCATAAAATTACGCAAAAAATAAAAGTAGGAGATGTACAAGCCACAATCAAGTGGCTGCCTCCGGACTACCGGAAATTAATTACCCTGGATAGTGGTACTTATGAAGCAAGTGATGGCTTTCATTATTTCGATATAAGATTTGATAAGGTTATCGGAGATAAACCATCGAAGGAAAAAATTCTGTACCTGGATTTTGACATGCACAATGATTTTGTAATGCTGCAGGGAGCAGACTCAGTCGGGCCAATATTTTGTCAGCGAATTGAAAATGGGACACCTGGTAGCTACCAATACATGCTGGCATTTGAAAAGAGACATGCTGGTATGGAAGAAGGTTTTTCAGTGTTGTATAGGGACAAGATTTTTGGCATTGGTGCGATAGTTTTTGTTTATAACAAAGAGGACATTAAAAAAATACCCAACCTAAACCCAGCAATAAGTAAATGAAATGGCTTAGTAAACACAGGAAAAAAGTAGCCTTGTTTTTTTACACGGTTATGTTACTGCAGTTTCTGAACCCCCAGGTAGCCTATGGGTTGACCTCGGGACCTTCACAACCGGAGATGAAAGGGTTTGAACCTATTGGCAATACAGAAATGGTAGATCTGTTCAGTGGCGATTTTTCCTATAATATCCCGTTGGCAGATGTTGGGGGATATCCGGTAAACCTTGCCTATCATTCTGGAGCAAACATGGATGATGAGGCCAGCTGGACCGGGTTTGGATGGAGTCTTAATGTGGGTTCGCTCAATCGTCAGCTCAGGGGTATACCAGATGATTTTAACGGTACCGATAAAATAGAAAGAGAGATGAGCATGAAGGATCATGTGGTGAAGGGAGCGAAGTTCTCTATGACCCTTGATCTGCTGGGTATTCCTGTTGAACGGGTAAAATTCAAAAGGAAAAAGAAAAAACTTGATATGAGTCTTACCCTTAGTGTTGGAATCAAGCATGATAACTACAGAGGGATAGGCATGGAGATTGGCGCAAATCCCGGGGTGAGTTTTACAGATTATGTGGCAGATGACAAAAATTCAAAAGACACAACTTTTATCCGGTCAAATGTACCTGGACCGGGAAGTGCTGGAATAAATGTCAGTTCTATGGACGGCGCCACTGTTTCACTGAATGCCAACATCCTTAAGAAGAGTTTTGACATGGCAGATAAACAAAATGGTATCAGCAAATCAATTGGCTTTTCATACAATACCCGTGCAGGACTTTCCGGAATGACATTGAGCAGTTCGTTCAGCTCAGCAGAAAAAAAGAATGATAACAAGCGAAAATTGTTGGAGTTTGCCAACGGATCAAGTTCTTTTGTTTCTTTTAACGGACAAACCTATACACCAACCATTGATCACCCGATGAAAAGTAAATCCTTTACTTTTTCCCTGCATGTGGGCCCGGAATTATGGGTGGTACTTGCAGGGGTGGGAGTAACCGGTTTTTACTCCAAGCAATCCGTCGCAGAAAAACTCAGAAGTGCGCCTGCTTATGGCTATGTGCATAGTGAAAAGGGAAAAGATATTCCTGAAGCATTAATGGATATGAACCGTGAAAAGGACATACCCTACAGCAACGAAGTAAAATACCTTCCTATCCCCATTCCAACAAATGATCTGTTTAATGCCACCAGCCAGGATGGATCGGGTCAATACCGGCCTTACCGCTCCGGTTCAGGAGTATTTTTTGACAGAAAAACTGAATCTAGGAATGAAGATGTGACAATTGGAATTGAATTCGGCGGAGGCTTATTCATTGATGCAGGGATGGATTTATATCATCAGTCAACAAGGACAAGGACCAAGAAATGGACTGACAGGAATGACTATTTACCAAAAGGTGATTTTCAGTCGGGATCGGCTACTTCACCTTTGTACGAGGCCTCATATTTTAAAAGGGTAGGCGAGCCTGTTCCTTATGATAAATCCTATATTGATAAACTTAAAGGTGAATCTCCGGTAGCAGTAGAATTGCCCGGCAGGATAGATAATGCTATTGCCGGGGCAAAGGCATCTAGTCTGTTGCGGACAAAATCCGCTAATAACGGAGAGACAATCAGTACGCTGAAAAAAGAGCAGCGTGATGTCAGGAATACAGCATTTTCCTATCTGACCGCTGCTGAGGCAAAGCTGCATGCCCTGGAAAAAAACATTATCAGTTATAAACCCGATTCAATTCCATTAGGCAATTGTAATAGTGGCGCTGTAAAATCCACTATTCAGCGAACAGCAGATTACCGGAAGAAGCATCATGTTTCGGAAGTCACTATAACAAGCGATGATGGAAAAAGGTCTATCTATGGAATACCTGTTTATAATACATATCAGGAAGAAGTCAGTTTCAGTACTGGTTCGAATCTGTCACTACGGAGCAGAGGGTTGACTGCTTACTCTTCACAGGATAATTCCATCAATAATAACAAGGGAAGAGAAAATTACTATAGCAGAGAGAAGACACCATCATATGCTACATCATATTTACTGACTGCGATCCTTTCCCCGGACTATGTCGATAAAACTGGTAACGGAATCAGCGATGATGATGGTGGAGCAGCAGTAAAATTCAATTACACAAAACATGATTCTCTCTACCGCTGGAGAACACCCTATGCTTTTGGACAGGATTCAGCTAACTATAATGAAGGTTTTTTAAGTGAAGAACTGGATGACAAAGCCAGTTTTATGTATGGAGAGAAAGAGCTCTGGTATCTGCATTCACTGGAATCAAAAACCATGGTGGCTCATTTTATTACAGAAAACAGGGACGATGGATTAGGAGTAACAGGGAGCGGAGGTGCTGTAAACACGAACACGAGACTCAAGCGGCTGAAGGAAATAAGATTGTATTCCAAAGCGGAACTCAAACTGAATGGCAACGATCCCTCTAAAACGATACCGGTGAAAGTGATTCATTTTGAGTATGATTATTCAATATGCCCCGGATTGCCTAATAGTATCAGCAATACAGGAAAACTTACTTTAAAGAAGATTTACTTCACTTTCGGACAGAACCAGAAAGGCAGGTTGAATCCATATAGTTTCCAGTATGATACTTCCTACAACCGTTATAATTACCGGCAATATGACCGCTGGGGAAATTTCAAGGATGTTGCGAACAATCCGGGTGGTTTGAATAATGCAGAATTTCCTTATACCATTCAGGATACGACCTGGACAAACAAATTTGCCGCTGCCTGGCAATTAAAGAAAATCACACTACCAACCGGCGGCAGTATCAATATTACTTACGAGTCGGATGATTATGCCTATGTACAGGACCGAAGGGCTTCACAGATGTGCATGCTTAACGGAGTAGGATCGCAGGGTTCATCCACCGGCCTGGTGAGTGCAGATTATATCTATATCAATCTCCCCAATAATGTTTCCAGCCGACAGGAAATGCTTGACCGTTATTTCGAAGGAATAACCAACCTCTATTATAAATTCTTTCTTGATCTTGACGCCAAGGGACATAAAGAATTTGTTCCCGGTTATGCAGAGATAGATGGAAAACCAGAACTGGTGGGTAGCAATATTGCAAAGATCAAACTCAAGAAACAGGCAGGAATAAACCCCATTGCTAAGGCTGGCTGGCAATTCATCAGAACCAATTTGCCCAAATATGCTTACCCCGGTTCCGAAAACCTGGGGGATAATGGCACGGACCTGGTCAAAGCGATAAAAGCATTGGTTACTGCATTTGGAAACATTAAGGAACTGGTCTATGGATTTGAAAAAAGAGCGAAGAATAAAGGGTATTCTAACCAGGCGGAGTTATCAAAATCATGGGTAAGACTTTGTTCGCCCACCTTGAAAAAATTAGGTGGCGGCAGTCGTGTAAAGCGTATTGATATAGCTGACGATTGGGCCAATATGTCTGGTGCAACAGGAGCCCAAACCACCAGTTACACTCAGGTTTTTGATTATTCGATAAAAGACCCCAAAAAAGGGACAATATCCAGCGGCGTAGCTTCATATGAACCCACGATTGGAAATGATGAGAACCCGTTCCGTCAGCCGGTACGTTACAGCCAGAACCAGTTTTTGGGGCTGGATAATTATTACTATATCGAAGAACCTTTTGGAGAATCATTATTTCCTGCCGCTACAGTGGGATACAGCAGCGTAACAGTAAAATCTATCGGCTCAGGTGATGAGGAGTCTGTCAACAGAACAGGAACAGTCGTCAGTGAATTTTTTACTGCAAAAGATTATCCTGTCCGCACTGATAATCTTACACTGGAACAGCGAAAACCCTTCACCAGTAAAATATTCCGGTTAATTGGCAGTATATCCTACGACATGCTTGGGCTTTCGCAAGGGTATTCCATAGAGCTGAATGACATGCATGGGAAGCCTAAATCCGTAAAGGTTTATAACAAATCGGGTCAGAATATTTCCAGTGCTGAGTACTTCTACAAGTCAAGGAATGAACTGGCTGCCCAAAAGGAACTTGATAATAGCGTTAAGGTTATCCAATCTGACGGTTCCGTATCGGATGGAACCATTGGAATGGATGTGGAGATGTTTTCTGACATGCGGGAACAAACTACAGAGAACCTTGGTGAAAGTATTAAAGTAAGCGGAGGTGCAGGGGCTATTCTGATATTTCCCTTGCCTTTCTTTTTCCCTGGATTGGGAGTCAACTATGATGTAAGGTCATACAGGGCCACTTCTTCTATTAAAATCATTAACCGGTTTGCCATTCAGTATAAGGTAAAAAGAATGGAGAATGGATCTTCCATTACTTCCGAAAATCTTTTGTGGGATGCTGAGACAGGAAATGTGTTACTCACCAAAACGCAAAATGAATTTGATGATCCGGTATATTCATTTGCCTATCCGGCGCATTGGCTTTATGACCGGATGGGTCAGGCATACCGCAACTTGGGAACAGTGCTCAGTGATTTTACCACTGCCTCTAACGGTACCATCAGCAATTCCACCTATAACAGCCTTGTTGTTCCGGGAGATGAACTGATTGACATAAATTCCTCCGACCGTTACTGGATCATTAATTCTCCTGTAAGTAGTAGCGATCAAAACAGGCTGATTGACAGTGCCGGAAATATCAAGCAAGTCAGTTCACTCACTGTGAAGTTGATTCGTTCGGGAAGAAGAAATATGGCCAATACAGCTATCGCCACTATTGCCTCGTTGAATAATCCCATTGTAGGAAACAAGCTGGATATAACACAACTTACCAGGGTGCTGGATGCAAAAGCCACAGTCTTCAATGAAGAATGGAGTGTTCCGGTTGCATCAGGTTATGGAGTTATACCTTACTCATGTGGTATTGATGAAGAGTGTATGTATTTGTTTTTAGGCGCTGCTATTTGTTATTCAAAAGATTTGAGTACTGCGCCAATTTTTTATACCGGGGGAGGATTAACCGCTGAGGATATTATAAAGAATGTCTGGGAGGATTCAGCCTGTCTTGATAATTTTTTAAATGGCCAACCAGCTTCTGCTGCTACTTATTTTCATTATAATACTACTGGAACCTATCCTGAAGCATCTTTTAGCAGTGGTGATTCTGCTTATCTGGGAGGTTGTAAAATTTATTTTGATTCTGTTACTTCAGATTTTATTAAACTGGCGAATAGTACTGCTGATAGCAGTGACTTGAAAGACAATAACTTTTCAGTTGAGTCAGACCCTGAGGAAGATTGTGGTTTTATTGCCTATGCCGGGGATCCTGCTGAGCGAATTCTGAAATTCCGGCTGAAATGCCCTTCTGATACAACCTGTACTGATCCCGTCAACCAGCCTATCAATCCTTATTATGCCGGAATCCTTGGTAACTGGCGACCGCAATCCCAGTATGCCTATCATGTAGCAAGAGAAAACCTGGTAACCGATCCTGCAAAGCCAGGCAGTACGAACATCCGGCGCTCCGGGGCATACAGTGTATTTAATCCGTTCTGGAAATACAATTCAGGATGGGAGCAAAATCCTACTAATGATGTACGCTGGATCAAGGCAAACGAAGTCACTTACTTTAACACCAAGGGCCTGGAACTGGAAAATAAAGATGCACTGGACAGGTATAGTGCTGCAATTTTTGGCTATTTGGAATCAATACCGCTTGCCGTTGCATCCAATTCGCGGTACAGGGAGATAGGGTTTGATGGATTTGAGGATTACGGTTTTAATCTCGGTTGCGCCGCCACTGATACTTGTAATAATACGGGACATTTCAGGTTTAATAAATTACTCAATGGTTCCAGCATTGATACCACCCGCCAGTATGCCCATAGCGGAAAATATTCACTCAAGCTCAATAACACTTCGGTCACACTCAGTAAAACAATTTACAGCGGAGCCCCAGCTGAATTATTAAGTTTTGATGGCACGGGAAGATATATTCTCGGGGCAAATGAGATTAGCAAAGGATTTTCACCCTTTAAGGAAAAAAAATATGTACTTAGTTTTTGGACAAAAGACGGAAGTCCCAGAGATCCGTCCACCAATATACAAGCTTCAGTCAATGGCGTAGACCTTATTAACAGTTCGGTCAAATGGCCAATCGTAGAAGGCTGGAAAAGAGTAGAAGTTCAGTTTACCCTCTCGGCCATAGCCACGGGTTTTTCATTGCAACTTTCTGCAGGAAGTGGGACGGTATATTTCGATGACATCAGGATTCATCCTTTTGATGGCCAGTTAAAATCATTTATTTATGATCCTGCCACCCTGCGACTGATGGCAGAGTTGGATGAAAATAATTTCTCCACTTTTTATGAATATGATGATGAAGGCATTTTAATAAGAGTGAAGAAAGAAACAGAAAAAGGCATTATGACCATAAAGGAAACCAGGTCCTCTTATAAAAAACAATAGATGAAAAGAGCCAAAAAATTGAAACTTGTCGTCTCTGCTGCTGTAATCCTGCTACTGGTTACGGGGGCAGCAGCCATTGGAAAAAAATGGTGGTGGCCGGTCAACAATGTTGCTGCTGAAAAGCCAGAGGATTTCGAAACGGTTAGTGTCATGAATGAACAAAATGTCGGTGAGCCCACTTCCGATGATCCCTGGTATGAAATGGAAAAACTTATCGGGGTCTATTATGGAGAAAAACAGTTTGTCTCTTACAAAGGGGTGATGCGCCTTATTGATGATAATGAAGAAAAGCAGAAAGTTATCGAAGAAATGAGGTTCGAGTACAATCTGCGTGGCGCTGAGTATCATTACCGGTTGGGACAATTGGAGTGTGTAAAAAAGGAAAGTTTTTTTCTGCTCGCCGATCATGATAATAAAACAATTGCGCTTTCTACTATCACTCCTTCAGAAGATAAGGCAGCTGGTCTGCTTAATATGGCTGGTTTAAAAAAACTCCTTGAGGAACGCAGTGGCGGAGTAAAAGTAACGCAGACGACAGACAGTAAAGTACTTACGGTAAACAATATCCAGGATCCCGGTATACAGGGTTACCAGGTTTTTTATGATCCGGCTACTTACCACATAAAGAAAATACTGGTTGGGATGATTCGGCTCTCTCCTCTTGAAGAAAACATTCTATCACCTGCAGATGAAAAAGCGGGAGACGCAACAGAAATCGAAATCAGCGAAAACGAACTGGAGGCATATGCCTATTACCTGGAGGTGAAGTATGACAATATTGAATTTAAAACGGCCGGGAAAGAATTATTCAAACCCGAAGAGAAATTCATCCATTTCATTAATAACAAAGCTGAGCTGCAACCTGCTTTCAGCGGGTACAGGCTGTTGAATTAAAAGAAATGAAAAAGTATATAAACATTCCCTTCAAAGCAGTGGCAAAATGCCTGAGTTTGTTTGTGCTCTCCTGTACGCTGGTACTATCTGCAAAAGCGGTAGAAGAGCCGTATTTAAATGAATTAAAAGGTGCGCAGGTAGCCGTCAATAATTTCTTTGCGGTCGCGGATGAGAAATTTAACAGCAGTACTTCCTGGAATCTTATCAGGCAAAATTATTCCGTTGATAACATTATTACTTTTGAAATCAATTTCGATACAGCCATATTTTTTTACAATACACCATTTGACTGCACCGTTAATTTCAAGATTTACCTTTACGGCAACCAGAGTGATACCAGCGAGATAACAGATTCCACTACCTACAGTAATATTTCACTCACTGTTAATTACGATACTGTAACCGGTAAGCCCTACAAAGGTATTGCCATGTATAAGTTTGCCGGCTCACATAAATACAAGGTAAAGATCCTTGGCCTGACATCACCGCAATTGAGCCCCATTCCTGCTATATTCAGGCTGAAGGGGCAAATTATTGTCAGCAGGCAATATAAGTTTCAGGACAACAGTACAGATATAACAACATTTGCAAAGGTGAACGGTAACCAGTTACAGCTAAGCTGGATTCCCGGTAATTATCCCGGTGCTGAACAATTCGACCTCGAATACACTTTTATTGATTCTTCAAGTCAGGTTGGGGCATCTATCAGAACATATAATACCGGTGGTTACTATTATGTACCGGCAGATTCATTAGACAAATGGTTCCGAAACAACAATTCCCGTATCAGTACAGCATCATCATCCTATCTGCTCAACATACCCTATGACAGTGGTTATGTATTATTCCGTATCAGGGGGGTGCAGGATTCCCTTGGTGTACGTATTGAGGGTAATTGGAATTACTTAGCCAAAACTTCAGGCTTTTCTTGTCCTTCAGACTGTCCCAAAGGGATTGTCTTTTTTACAGGACACGAAACAAATTTAAACTGGCAATATGCTGTTGTTTTTGCAGAAGAGGGGAAGCGAAAAGAAGTCATCAGTTATTTTGATGGTACACTCCGCAACCGGCAGAGCGTCACCATCAATAACAGTGATAATAAAAATGTGGTGCAGGAAACCATTTATGATGCACTGGGCAGACCTGCTGCCAGTATCCTGCCCGCGCCAACCAATGACAGCACCATACATTATTTTCGGGCTTTCAACCGTAACAGCGGGGGTACCAATGCCTATAGTTATGCCGATCTGCTGTTCAGCAATTGTGTTACTACGGCTGATTCTGTAAGCCATAGTTCTGGCGCCGGAAAATATTATTCCACCAGTAATTCCTTTCAGGGAGCCTATTACTATGCAAAATATATTCCCAACGCAGGTGGCTATCCAATAGCCACTACCGAATACATGGCTGATAACACAGGCCGTATCAAAGCCCAGTCAGGTGTGGGAGCTGCTTTCCAGATGAGCTCCAATCATGAAACCAAATACTATTATGGAAAGCCCACACAAACGGAACTTGACCGTTTATTTGGTCTCGAAGCAGGTAATGCAAGTCATTACCTCAAAAATATGGTGGTTGATGCCAATGGGCAGGTAAGTGTAAGTTATCTAGATGCATCAGGAAAGACCATAGCCACAGCCCTCGCAGGCAGTGGGCCATCCAATCTTCATCAGTTATCATCAGCCTCCGGTTCGTCCATCAGCGTTACTAATACACTCATTAGTGCCGAAGACTTCAGCCGTGATGCAAGTACTGGTGTACTTAGTGCATCTTCTACATTTCTGGCGCCAGTTACCGGCAATTATATTTTTAATTACCGGCTTGATTCACTTACTTACCGAAAACTCTATGGCGCCAATAAAGACAGTACTATCTGCAGTCATTGTTATTATGATCTGGAAATACTTATTAAAAGCGATTGCAGTGATACACTGCGCAGGGAAATTGTTTCAGCGGGTGCTGTCTTTGACACCGCCTGCGCTACGCCACCTGCTTCTCTCCAGGATTCATTGCATGTAAACATCAGCAATATAGGCGAATACTATATTACTTATAATCTCATCATCAGCAGTGATGCACTCAGTTACTATGATAGTGTTCACCTCGCCAAAAATACTGATATCAAAAAGCTCAACTACTTTTTAATAGAAGAGTTGAAAGGCACAGATTTTTATGGCTGCTACAGCGATTGCCGTACCTGTGTTGATCGTCTCGGATCCAAAACAGATTTTGTCGCACTTTTCAAAACAATGTATCATTCCGATTCATTGCAGTTCTATGCAGAAGATTCACTGGCAGTTGTCAATATATACGATTCGCTCTATGCTCATTGCCAGTCCCTGCAGGCAGGCTGCGTGGGCAATGTCTGCGATGAAAAACTTCAGCTGCTAAAACTCGATGTAAGTCCCGGAGGACAATATGCTCTATATGATACAACGGATAATTCCTTACTTGAAGTTCCCATCAATGTCCTTGACAAGAGAAACCAGATCAGCATATTCCGGGATGAATACGGAAACCCCGACACCATTACTGTATATAATCAAAACGGCGAAGATTCAGTCCGCATAGCCGTCACTGGTACCAGTCTCAGTGATTCGATGTTCATCAGCCGCTGGAAGGACAGCTGGGCTGATTCACTGGTCAAGCTGCATCCGGAGTATTGTTATTATCTCTGGTGTATCGCCAATTCATCAAGCTATGAATTTGATAAAGAAATAGAAGACTGGTTAGATGCCGATACCGCTATAGCTAGGGGATGGTTCTCCACCACCGTCTACGATACCATCCTTGCTCACGACCCCTTCTTCCTGTCGGGAGGCAATGGTTATGCACTAAGGTTTAAAATGAAGGATAGCCTTCGCCTTTTTTCCCGCAGTTTCGCAGGGCTTGCCCAGAGCGATAAAAATATACTTAAGTTTATTGATCTGTTGTTGTACTGTAAAAAAGATTCCAGTTGCAATGCATGGAATAACTGTTCAGTAGATAGTAACTGCCGCAGCCGCAACAGGGAATGGTTCCTTTACAAAACTTTTTACCTGAACCTGAAGCAGATATTTTATGAGCGGGCAAGAAGAACCAGCACAGACACTATATTTTCAAATTGTTCGAATTGTTTTATTGGCCAGGACTTGCCAGGGCTGACAGGATTTAGTTGTGATAGTTTTGATTTTGCAGATTTTATTGTCAGGGAACCATGCATACTGGATGGAGGTGTGGTTAGCGATTGTGTTGAGTTTTATTATACAAAAACTTACGTTAAACCCCTTCGCAAGCGGATAGCAATTTATTATCGTTACAAGGGACCTGTTGTCTGTGCCGGTAACCCCGGCGGATTTTGCTATGAAACCGGTTATATGGATCCGGGGGATTCTACCCTGCAAATTCCCAGTTACAAATCATCGGTCACTAATGTCGAAATACTTAGCATTAACTGCGATACGATTCCTTATATACCATACACGGATACTACCTGTATAAGGAACTGTTCAACCGGAACCTATTCTCCTTATGACAGAGACAGTTTGTCGGTTTATATACAGAATGGCAATCCAAATAGTGCACCAACGGGTGTACCCGGAGGCTATGGTAACTGCCGTTTTTACCCTGTTTTTATTCTTAAAACCGGGGCCGCAGATACAGCCTATTGCAAATTCTTAAATGTCTGGGTATGCAGTTATGATTCTACTTGTGGTGGGGTGTGCAGTGATACCACCTTTGTATCGCAGTGTATTGCCAGCGGTACTGATACTCTTTATCGTAATAAAATTCGCCGGTATAACGATTATGTCAATACCGAACAGTTGATGCAGGATATCAATGGAACGAATCTGCAGGAGCAATCAACTGTTATGGAGGAACTGGTTATCGTGCAATGCAAACAAAATTGCGAAGCACAGGCAGACCTTTGGATGAACCTCCTCAGCCGATGTAATATGAGCAGTGGCGACTCCACCTCCCTACGGGCAGCCCTTATTGATATATGCAGCAAAGGCTGCGCACAGGGTCGGCCTTTTGGCACTTCCAGCATCCCCGGCAGCATTTCAGCCACCTATCATAGTTTTGAAGAAGCTATCGAGGATATACTCGGCCCAGGCGCTATCAATGATAGCTGTACGCAGGAGTTGCTTTCCAATCCCTATCCGTATGACAAACAACCTGTCTATATAGAACGCCAGATATCCGAAACGGATTCTGCCATCTGTGCCAGGGTAAATTATTACTACTATCAGTATGATACCTCAAGCTACACAGGTTCCTTCCACAGTTATATGCAACTGATTTACGGAGCAGCCTACTCACTTGATTCTTTAGAATTGGATGACCTGCTCAACAGTTGTAACAACTGTAATTACTTGCTCAAAAACGACCTGGTACTTCCGGTGCTCTTTGATCCGCAGTCAGGTACCTGCCTGCCATGCGATTCCCTGTCCGATGCACTCGATGATTTTGAAACCAAATTCCCCTCCATCACTATTGCTGATGATGATTACGAAATACTTTTTACCAATTATTTCAATCACCGATTTGGGTTCTCACTTACTTATGACCGGTACAGGGCATTTCTCGATAGTTGTGATGCACATTCAGGAGCATATACCGGGCTGTTGTGTAATATGCCTGCAACTATAGAAATACTTGCAGATCCCTCACAGTGCACAAGGGAGTTATTTTCCAATGCACTCAGTAATGCTTACAGTATTTATATAGCCTATATAGATTCGGTAAGAAGGGATTTCAGGGAGGCATACACTACCCGTTGCATGTCAGCTCAGCCACTGCTTACCATGACTTCCAGCCTTTATGAATATCACTACACTCTATATTATTATGATCAGAGCGGCAACCTTGTAAAAACAGTGCCGCCCGAAGGTGTGCAGTTGCTCGATAACACGTCCATTGCAGAAGTGCAGTCCATCCGTTCTGGCAGCAATCCGGCCTGCAGCAATAGCAATTCCATGGTCTTCACCAATGGCTCGACGAATTTCCCGGGCGGAACAACTAATGCGCCACAGTTAAATGTAGGCAGCGGGGCCTTTACCATCGAAGCATGGATAAAGCTTAGCAGCTTCGCCGATCAGGGTATTGTTTCCAATAATCATCATAGCGGCAGCTACAATACAGGCTATTCCCTTGGTATTATCAGCAACAAACTCACCCTGCACATGGGCGAAAACAGCGCCTCTTACAAAGTAGAAGCCACCAGTCAATCGCTCAGTACATATATGTCCACAGGCACATGGACCCATATTGCTGTTCAGCGTACTTCCATCAGTACCGTCAAAATGTATATCAACGGTAATCCCATTCCTATACTATATAATAGTAATACTCCCAATACCGGCAATCTTGATCATGGCAGTACAGATAACTTTTATGTTGGCGCTTCCAACAAAGATGGAAGCATTAGTAAGCTCAGCAGCGGCCAACTCCGTCATTTGAGGGTTTACACCCGGGCACTTGCTGCAACAGAAGTGAGGCAAAATCATACTAACCATTGTGGCTCTCCGGCCAATGCAGCCAGCCTCGTATTTTGGGAGCCTTTTACAGAAGGCCTCTTCACTGCCTCTGGTGGAAATGATTATGTGTATGAACGTATCTACAATGCAGCCGGTCAAAAATCAGGCACTATTGCCTTCGAAACCGCAGGCAGCACTACGCTTGTCCCTGCACATCGATTAGTAACCACTTATCAGTACAACAGTCTCAATCAGGTATTACAACAATACAGTCCGGATGGAGATACATCGGTATTTTTTTATGACCGGCTAGCCAGGCTTATTGTGTCACAAAACAAAGAACAACTGGAAAATGCCTCTTACAGTGGCAGCGCCAACCGGTTCAGCTATACCTTGTATGACGGTCTTGGAAGAATATACGAAGTGGGGGAAAAATCTGAACCCGTGGATGATATAAGGAATATTGAGCTGTTGAATGATGGTGATGTACAATCATGGATGGAAAGTGGTACCAACAGACAAATAACAAGAACTATTTATGATAACCCTGTAAACCTGAACCTGCAGGAGTATACTACGAGCCGTAAACGGGTAGTGGCGAGTATTTACCTTGAAGAGGCGGAAGACAGTGAGGGGGACAGTACATTGTACAGTTATGATATAACCGGCAATGTAAAAATATTAGTGCAGCACATCAAAACCCTGGTGGCAGCAGATCCGGGTGGTAATGGACGCAAACGAATTGATTATTCCTATGACCTTGTAAGTGGGAAAGTGAATATGGTGAGCTATCAGCATGGCAAAGGCGACCAGTTCTATTATAAATACAGCTACGATGCTGATAACCGTGTGGTGAGGAGCTACAGCAGCCGGGATAAACTATTATGGATAGAAGATGCCAGTTATATGTATTACCTGCACGGACCACTGGCAAGAACAGAACTGGGACATTATAAAGTGCAGGGTACAGATTATGCGTATACACTTCAGGGTTGGCTAAAGGGGATCAATAGTGATTCACTGCAGGAGCAGAAGGATATGGGAGGAGATGGCTGGCAACAGACTACTTATGGCCGTGTAAGCCGGGATGTGTATGATTTTAAGCTCGGGTATTTCAGTAATGATTATACACCCATAGGTGGTGCAACGGCAGGCGCATTCGGCAATAAAACATATTCGGCCCCGGGCAGCCTTGATCAAACAGGTAATGAATTATTTAATGGAAATATTTCATTTACTACGCTTGCGTTATCTAAGCTGGTGGGGGCAGCCACAACCGGATACAGCTATGGGTATGACCAACTGAACCGCCTGGTGGAAATGAGACAGCATAGCACCGGTACCACAAGCGGGTGGAGTAACAGCAGCATAGTAACTGCTTACCGGGAGAGCATCAGCTATGATGCTAATGGCAATATATTGAAGTACCTGCGAAAGGGGCATAGTGCTACCCCGCACATGGACAGCCTGACATACCAGTATAATTACAGCAGCGGAAAGCTTATTAATAACCGGCTGAATCATGTAAGAGACTCGATCCCCGCGGGAAACTACAGTGAGGATATAGATGACCAGGATGCCGGTAACTACCAGTATGATTATATAGGCAACCTGAAGACGGATGGCGCAGAAAAGATTGACACTATACGCTGGACGGTATATGGAAAAATAAACCGGATTGTGAAAAGTGAGGACAATGTGAGCATTGATTACAGTTATGATGCTGCCGGAAACAGGACACGGAAGCGGGTAAACAATAATGATACGATAAGCCTTACCTGGTATGTGCGGGATGCGCAGGGCAATGTGGTGGCGGTGTACAGCAATAAGGAGGGAACGGATGAAATCATCTGGAAGGAGCAACACTTGTATGGCAGCAGCCGCCTGGGCATGTGGCGGGCAGATACGACTGTGCCGGCAGCGCCGCCGGTGGTAGATGAGGACCCGGTGTATGACAGTGTGATGCTGGGAAGCCGTACATACGAGCTCACCAATCATCTGGGCAATGTACTGGCCACCATCTCCGACAAAAAGATAGGAAATGACAGCAGTGGCGTGGTAAATTATTATATTGCAGAAGTTCTTTCACAGTCGGATTACTATCCCGGCGGGATGCTGATGGATGGCCGCTCTTATAGTGCTGGAACCGGCTACCGGTATGGGTTTAACGGGAAAGAAAAGGATAATGAAGTCGTGCAATATGATTATGGATTTAGAATTTATGACCCAAGGTTGGTTAGGTTTAAATCTGTTGATCCGATAGCATCTCATTACCCAGAATTAACCCCTTATCAGTTTGCCAGCAATCGGCCAATACAAGGTGCAGATTTGGACGGTTTGGAATTTGAGAATAAAACAGAAGTAAAGGCTGAAGTTGAAAGATTAAGGCAGGCAAAAGCAAAGCAAGTACAAGCATCAATTCAGGAAAATACTTCAAGAGGTATATTAGGTAGTCTTTGGCAGGGAGTAAAAGATAGTTATCGGGATACAAAGAACTCTTTTTCCAAAACATCTTTAAGAAGTACCTGGAATAATATTAAGGGTACAACGAGGGATTTGGGCAATATGATGATTGCTAAACCTGGTGCTGCAAAAAGTTTTTCGGAAAGAACCACAAATTTTTCGACGGGCGTAGCGAACACTGTGGTTGAACCGGTGAATTTCTTTAGTACAATGCATACCAGGTCAGCCAATGAAAATGCATACGGTATCGGTTATTATGGATTTCAAATTGGTGCTGGTTATGCAACAGATAGGTTTATTGGTGAACTAAGTGCAGGTAATCGTCTTCGAGTAGCTAATTTTCCCAAAGGGAGAACTTTTAATCACTTTACAAATATTGATGGTGTAACTGGCATTACCGGAATAAACACGAAGCTACTTGATAATTTAGCTGTTGGGGAGTCAATAACTGTAAACCAGCTGAGTTTCGGTCAAAGTACTAATCCTTTTATGGCAGATGCTGCAGGTGCTAATTTTGTAACTGATCTAAGCGTCTCGTCATCCAAAACCCAATTAGAAAGGGGGCCAGGGGTTTTTGGGGATAAACAAAATTTCGCAATTAGTTTTTCTGAAGAAGAGGCATTCAACCAAGGAGTAAAGGTTAGTGGAAAAAATCCAGAAAGAGGTATATATACGATACCTGCAAATTCCACACTCAAAGGAACATTTAAAATTACAAAAACCAGATAGTAAGATGGAGGAAAATATGAATTCATTAAGGGAAATGGTACTAAGTAAAAATTTGGAAGAGTCAGTTCAGGGAATAGAACGATTAGTCAAGGTTGCTGATAATATTGCTGATATACTTATCGAGGCTATAAAAGTAAGTAATGATCGGTTTATTAGCACCGAAAGAGTGAGTTTATTGTTTTTTAACTATTTGAGTAAACTTAAAGCTTGCATCAATAGTGATGATAAAGATTTGAGGTTCTGGGCAGCAAGTTTGATAGTTCATTATAACGTAAAAGATAATAGTGCTGAGAAAATTCTTTTGGATGCAATAAGACATGATGTTTTAGATAAGGCATATCCTGCAACGAATATTTTATGCAGAGTAAAAAATTCACATGTTAAATCTGCAATTTTGGAAAGGCTGAAAGACAATTCACTTACTAATCAGGCTAAAGAATTTTTTAAAACGAAACTTCAAGAACTGCGATAGAATGACAAGTTAGGTGTTCCTCTTCGTTATGCTGTTGGTTTCTTGCCTGCGCTGCAATACCCACACACAAGACTCAACGGCATGTTGCTCTTCGGAACACCGGAAAAGGCGGAAATTTTTACAAGCCGTGCCGTAGGTATATTCGTTGAAAGTAAGGCTGCACAAATGGGGTCTACATCCGGAGGAGCATCTCAACTTTTAAAGACAAGGCTGAGTTATACATTTAAGGTAACCGAAACGAAATATCCGAATTTTACATTAAATACCGGATATCCTTGGAGAGGTTTAATCCGTTGGGATTAAAATAAAAATAAATAATGACAATTAGTCAAGTACTTGTATCTCCGAACAAAAGATACATTTGTAATATTGGGAAATTGGAAGAATTAAATAAAGGCGCATTTGGTGCAAAATTTAATTTTTCCGATTACCAAGAAGGGGTTTTGTATTATATAAAAGGGACATACTTGCATGAACTTATTTTGGAAGATAATAATAATATCGACACACAAGGTAATCAGGATTATAAACTGTTGATATGGTTGGCTGATGGAAACAGTGTATATTTTTTGGAGTACTCCATTGTATACTCATTGATGCAGTATAAAAGTGTTTTTGTTGATTTTCATGATGAGCTTGTTTATGTAATAAATGAAAATGAAGATAAAATGGCAATAGTAAATAAACTTTTATTTAATAAAAGATCTTTTGATATGAATGACATTAAATCAGTACTAGCTAATCATAATATAAAACCATTTAAGCTTCCCGTTGTACGTAGCGTTCGATAAATAATAAAATGATGAAGGGTTGTGCTTTGTTTGCAACGAAGCATTGGCTTTGCCAAAAGCCGTTAAACCAGTAGTTTTAATTTTCTCTCCAGCATCTCCTTCGCCCCACCTGTAAACTTTCCCGCCCATGTCTGGCGGTGTATAGAATAGTGCGGAAGCAGCCGGCCTGCCTACCGGACAGGCAGGGATTGGGCATACTACGGAGCAATACAAGCATTACATTTGTATATACCGGTGACGTACAAATATTCCGCATAATTCGGGGCTTTATATTTCGGGAAGACATACTGGGTATGTAGTGAAAGATATGGAGGAGGTGATAAACAAGTTGACTCAGAGAAGAACGGAGTGAAACAGGCTATAGAAGTAATGAACCACCCAGCGTCCCTGCTTCGCTCAGGGCCGAGTGGAGGAGACACCGGTCGGAATAAAGTTCGTTACTTGAACAACCTATTCTTTCATTATTGCATCTAGCCCTTAATAATTGTTCTATGAAGATTTTTAAACTTATCATTCTTACTTTTTTATTTGTTAGCATTGCTGCTAACTCGTTTGCTCAGGACACCATTCATTGGCGACCTGACTATAAACTCAAATGGGAAGATTTTCAGGGAAAGCCCGATAGTAGCTCCGGTTACAAAGCCGTCTCTATAGCCGATTTAGGGAGTGTCCTTTCTTATAACAACTCCACGTTCAACGTAAAAATCACTTGTGCATTTGATAAGAAGAAATCATGGACATTAAGTACCGGGCAAAATTTATTGTCACACGAACAAGGGCACTTTGATATAGCAGAACTGTTTGCCAGAAAACTAAGAAAGGCTTTTAAAGAGTACATATTTAATCCGAAAACAATCGAAGCGGATTATAATAAAATATTTTCCAGAATAAAAACAGAAAGAGCAAAAATGGATGCTCTTTATGACAAAGAAACAAACCTATCCCGTAATAAATCAAAGCAGCTTTATTGGAATAAAAAAATTGAAGCAGAGTTAAAGAAGCTTGAAGCATATGCACATTAAAAACCCGGCAAAATCTGCCGGGTTTTTAATTCGTTCTTTACCTTCTAAACTTATCACCTGTTACCGGTTTTGTAGAAGAAGTTGTTGTAGTTGACCGACCTGCCATTGTAGCGCTTCCAGCAGGTTTTCCGTTGACCAATTTTTGTTTAATAGGTGTGGTTGTTACATTATAACCCACTATTGACGTAGTTGCTTTCGTTGCACGGGCTGATACAGATGGTGGTTCATTATAATTTTCATCTACCCTGTTTATAATTATACCATTTGCAGCAAATAACCCCTTTATAACTGCGGCCCTTGCTGCAACCAGATCAGAGGCATTAGTATAACTATGATAGTTTGCTTTAGTATCCCAATTATAATATTCGGATGTTACCTTAATATTGATACTGCTGATACCATTTGCTCTTAACTCATCCGCATAGGCAGCAATGGAAGCCTTTGCAGCCGCCGGATTTTCAAAACCGGTACCGGGATTACTTCTATTTTCTTTTTGAAAAGCAATATTCAGGTCTCTTGAAAATGTATTTATTTCTTCAATGGGGGTGGCGGTAGTTCTTGTCCCATATCGCCATGAAACGACATCTTCGTTACCAGTAGTTGGTGGTGGGTCATTTGTTTGAATGGTATTATTTTTCGTATCCGGTTCAGGAGTAGATATCTTATGTGCAGAAGTCCACGAAGAATGGGGCTGTATATAGAATTTTATGCCCTCTACCTGATGATAATCTGTAAATCTTTCAAAAGTGTCTCCTCCTATTTCTCCTTGCTGTACTACCTTGCTTGTGGGTGTAACTAAAATAGTACCGCCAGTAGAACCGTATTCAACTTTGGTAGGCTCCTTGATTAAGTTTCCTTTTGTATCAAAAAGGCGCACAGTATTGATTATTGTCGCCTTTTTTTCTTCTAAACCATCTAAGTCTATTGCCCAAATAGGCATATTGCCAGCAAACTGATACGGTGTGTACCAAGGATATGATTGAAACAATGGATCAACCGACTTAAACCTAACCAACCTCGGATCATAAATCCTAAATCCATAATCATATTGCACGACTTCATTATCCTTTTCTTTCCCGTTAAACC
>CAZTKV010000002.1:0-1457 GCA_964614285.1 uncultured Chitinophaga sp.
GTTATCGGCACCTTCTTTATTCTCCAGTGCTTTTTCGATCGCATAGTTAGCCGATGTTTCTACCACCCAATCAAAATTTTCCTGTCCTACGCTGTGCAGGTCTGCATCAGGTGCAGGATTGCAGAAATCGATGGCATAGGGCACACCATCTCTTACGGCCAGTTCCACCGTGTTGAAATCATAACCTAAATATTTGTTGATCCGAAGAACGATATCCGTCATTTGCTGTAACCGTTCAGGCGAAGGGCTGAAATCTGCCACATAACGAAGATGATGCGGGTTGCGGGGTTCGTATGACATGATGCGTACATATTTGCCACCAATGCAATAGCAACGATAATATTCGGTAAACACAATTTCTTCCTGCAGCAACATTACCAGTTGTCCTGTTTCTGCATGCTTGGTAAAGAAATCTTCTGCACTGTTGAGTTTGTAAACATGTTTCCATCCACCCCCGGCAAAGGGTTTCATGTAAGCAGGAAAACCCACATAATTGAAAATGAATTCCCAGTCAAGCGGGAAGGCCAGGTTGCTGAATGAATCATTAGAAGTATCATCCGGCAGATCTCTTGACGGAATGATAGCCGTTTTTGGAACCGGTACATCCACTTTTGTCATCAGGCAGTTGTTGAAGTACTTATCATCGGCACTCCACCAGAAAGGATTATTGATAACAGCCGTTCCGGTAACGGCTGCATTCTTCAACCAGGTGCGGTAAAAAGGCACATCCTGTGAGATACGGTCGATGATCACTGCGTAACCGCTATGCACTCCCTGCATGGCTTTGTCAATGCGAACCGGCTCAGCAATAATGCCGGGTACGTTTTTACTGTTTACTCTTGCAACAAATGCTTCAGGAAATGAACGTTCTTTTCCATGCAGAATTCCAATTTTCTTCATACGCTGGTTTTAATTGAGTGATTTAAAATGTAAGCCGTTCCGGGGCTTTGGATAAATGGGAAGCGGCTTTTCCAAATTTATTTTTTCGGCATCAAATAAACAAATTAACCGGGCTGTTTTATCGGCCTTTTCTGATTATTCGCCTGCGACCCCGTTTATTATGAAATCCTTATTTTTGAAACCATGCAAAAGGCAGCAAAAGAAGCATCCGTCATTCTTACTGAAAATGTTTACCTCGAGTCCCAATTCCTTAAACGGGAAGTTTGTATAGACTTTTTCTTCCCGGCTACTGTCACCACCCATGAACCGGTAAGCTTGCTGCTTATCAATGATGGCCAGGACATGGAAAAAATGAATTTTCACAAAATTCTTGATAAGCTATATTCAGAACAGGAGATAGAACCTTTATTATTTGTGGCCATCCATGCCGGCGAAGATCGTAAGATGGAATATGGCACACAGAACCACCTGGATTATAAAGACAGGGGTGCCAGGGCGCCATTATACACTTCTTTTATTTTTGATGAGTTACTTCCTTTTATAAGACAGAAATATTC
>CAZTKV010000002.1:1557-4318 GCA_964614285.1 uncultured Chitinophaga sp.
TATACACTTCTTTTATTTTTGATGAGTTACTTCCTTTTATAAGACAGAAATATTCGATTAGTTCATTCAAGGAAAAGGCATTTGCAGGCTTTTCTTTGGGTGGATTGAGTGCCCTTGATATTGTTTGGAACCGGCCTGGTGAATTTACAAAAGCCGGGATATTTTCTGCGTCGCTCTGGTGGAGAAGTGTAGACCAGCATGATGAAGTGTATGATGATAATAAGCATCGCATCATGCACCAGCAGATACGCAATGGCAAGTATGCGCCATGGTTAAAGTTCTTTTTACAATGTGGTAACCTGGATGAAATAAAGGACAGGAACAAGAATGGTATCATCGATTCAATAGATGATACGCTTGACCTGATAAAGGAACTGGAAGCAAAAGGATATGATAAAGAAAAAGATATTTACTACCTGGAGCTGGCCGATGGCCATCATGATGTATTTACCTGGGGCAGGGCTATGCCGGTATTTTTGAAATGGGGCTGGGGAATTAAATAACGTTAGTGTATCTAATAGTATAAAAAACCCTCGTTATAAACGAGGGTTTTTTTATTGAATCAGTCTCTGTTGTAATTAATTGAACAGGTACCTTAAACCAAACTGTACAGAGTAAGTTGAAGCTACACTTACGTTATCTCTGAAGGTCCTGGTAATTATATCGCCTTGTGCAGATGCCAGGCGGAACTGAGGTACTACCGTACCACCGGGAATTAATGAAGTAGCATTAGTTGGAATCAATATTGAACTTGCGTTGATAGATTTCAACTTACCCCAGCTTGGGTTGATCATGTTGCCAAAGTTGAATATATCAAGAGTGAACTGGATAGTATTCTTGTTCTTACCAACCTTAGCAAAAATATCCTGCATGAACTTCAGGTCAACCCTGTTTAGCCATGGTATCTGTGCACCATTACGTTCAGCGTATTGACCACGGTGAGCTTTCAGGTATTTATCCTGCATGATATATGCTTCAAACAAGTTGCGTTGTGCTGTTTGATCATACACCACACCATTTATTGTCTGGCTGGCGAATTGCATTTGCTGTACCTGGGCTACTGTTGGAATATAGATCAGGTCATTACCTGTAACACCATCCCTGTTAAAATCTGCGCCATATACATAAGAAAATCTTCCTGCTATGCCACCATTATAGATCATAGAAATAGTAGTGGCCAGGTGTTTGAAGTATTCTTTGCGGTAAGACACTAAACCAACAACTCTGTCTGGTAATACATAGTCAGTATAACCCAATGGAGATTGGTTTGCACCATTTACAGTACTGGTTATCTGCCATGCAGAAAGAGGCTGGTCGCCACCACCATCATGCAGGTTGCCTGCTAAAGATTTAGTGTAAGCAACAGAAGCATAGAATCCTTTGCTGAATGGCTTTTCGATTTTAGCAGTTAATGAGAAATAATAACCTCTTGTTCCATTTCTTATCAGAATCGGGTTGAATGCAGTTGTTCCGCCAACGGTAGGTACACCAGCGCTGTTCAGCGTATTGATAAATCTTGTAGGAACAGTAGCACCATACATGGCCCTGTTATCTGGATAACCGGCAACATTCAATGCTGATCCGCTTTGCAGGTTTGGATTGCTAAAGAAAGCTGTATTGAGGTCTTTGGTGAATAAAGCTTCAAGCGTACCAACTAAACCACCGGGCAATTTGCCATCCATAGCCAAAGTTGATTTCCATGACTGGGGGAATTTGAAATCTGGATCCAGCGCTGTTACTGACTGGGGTACAAGGGTACCTGCTGCAGGAACAGTAGCAGGACGATAAGCCGCCGGATCAGGGTTGAATGGACCAGGTGTATTAGCCTGCCCGTTAAATGCCTGTGTGATCTGGATCATACCATTATCTCCAGACTGGCTAACTATCCATACAAAGGGAATCCTGCCGCTGAATACTCCGGTTCCACCACGGATTTGCAGGGAGCGGTCCCCATAAAGATCCCAGTTGAAGCCTACTCTCGGAGACCACATTAATCTTGTTTTTGGCAATAAACCGGTATTCATCTTTATACCATCTGAAAATGTAAGGCCAGCTACAAGTGGATTTGTTACAACCTGTGGAACGTCAGGATAACTCGGGCGGTCTACTCTTAATCCGATTGTAAAACGGAAGTTTCTGTTCAATGTTATTTCATCCTGCGCATATAAAGCCAATTGGGCAAACTTAAATGCGGAGAATGCCGGCGCAAAATCTTTTGACAGTGAGTATGTAATGGCGAAATCTCTTGGTTTTGCACGAAGAGCCGGGTTAGGGTTCAGTGCACTGGCAAAATCAGCCCAGGTATTAAAAACATAATAACTGGTAGCAAAACGCTGGAAGCCATTAATCGTTTCACTCAGGTCAAACTGTCCACCTACTGTCCAGCTATGTTTACCGGTGGTCCAGGTAAGATTATCAATTACTGAATAAGTTTTCACTTTTCTCAGGTTTCCAAAACTGAATGGCTCATATCCAAAAGAAGTATAAGGAGCGGGGGCAGATACTCCTGTTGAGCTTAAGATATCAACAAAAGGAAATGTCTGGCTGTCTGATTCACGGGAATCGTTCTGGTATGTATAAGTAGCACGAAGTGTATTCGCAATTCTACCCCATGTTGAGTTTAATTCAGCGGCTAACGAATAAAGATTTGCTCCCTGGAAATAATTGGAATTTTTGAACCACAGTGAGTTATTGTTTGTACGACCAAGGCCGGAAGAATATGTAAAGCCGGCTCCGGATGTAGAAGAACTTGGGCTATTAG
>CAZTKV010000002.1:4418-10450 GCA_964614285.1 uncultured Chitinophaga sp.
CCTACAAAACTTATTTCTATCAGGTAAGGGCCGCCTACCCGCATATTCTGAATAGAAAACGCACCGCCTGCACGGGAAACGGTTGTGTATTTGGTTCCGGAAGGCTGGTGAGTGGCAACGATTGTTGCTCCTACAAGGGGCTCATCAGCATTGTTTTTAACCGTACCATTAATGGCAGAGGTAGTTATCTGGGCAAAAAGCAAGGGACTGGCCGCAAGGGCTACTACAAACAATAAGACTATTCTCTTAAGCATAAAGATTGGTTTTCGGTTGCAAAGAAAGGGAATATTTCCAAATTAAATATAGGCAAATATTAACAAACTACTATTGAAATGTAACGCTTTAGAAAGACAACAGGTTGCTCCTGTTCGCTGCCCTTACAGGTTTAAAACTTACCGGCCGATTCTTTGTTCTATTTTTGCAAAAATTACAGTAATGTTTGATTCAATTGAGAGTGCTATTGAGGACATAAAACAGGGCAAATTGGTAGTAGTGGTGGATGATGAAGACCGTGAGAATGAAGGTGATTTTGTGACTGCTGCCCGTAACGTGACCCCCGAAGTAATCAATTTCATGAGCAAATATGGGCGGGGCCTTATTTGTACTGCTTTGCCGGAGGAACGCTGTGATGAGTTGGGACTAGAACTGATGGTAAATAATAACACCGCCCTGCATGAAACCGCATTTACCGTATCGGTAGACTTACTCGGTCATGGTTGTACTACTGGCATCTCGGCCCAGGACAGGGCCAAAACCATCCAGGCACTGATAGATCCCAAAATAACACCCTGCGACCTTGGCCGGCCAGGGCATATTTTCCCTTTGCGGGCCAAAAAGGGAGGAGTTCTTCGCAGGGCTGGGCACACAGAAGCGGCGGTTGACCTGGCTCGTCTTGCCGGATTTAATCCTCCTATTGGCGGTGTACTGGTCGAAATAATGAATGAAGATGGAACTATGGCCCGGCTGCCGGAACTATTGGAAGTGGCCAAAAAGTTTGATTTTAAAATAATCACCATAAAAGACCTGATCGAATACCGGGTAAAATCTGATTCTCTTATAGAAGAAGTGGTACGGGTGGATATGCCTACACAATTTGGTGACTTTCAGCTGGTAGCATTTAAAGAAAAGAATTCTTCTAATGAACACCTTGCTTTATTGAAAGGAGCCTGGGAAAAAGATGAGCCGGTAATGGTCAGAGTTCATTCCTCCTGTTTCACGGGTGATATATTAGGGTCATTGCGTTGTGATTGCGGTGAACAGTTGCATAAGGCAATGGAGATGGTGGAAGAGGAAGGTAAGGGAGCTATTTTGTATATGAACCAGGAGGGAAGGGGGATCGGTCTCTTGAATAAATTAAAAGCTTACCGGTTGCAGGAACAGGGAATGGATACTGTGGAAGCAAATCTTCATCTTGGATTCCAGATGGATCAGCGGGATTATGGTATAGGTGCACAAATATTAAGACATCTCGGAATTACCAGGCTCAGGCTGATGACAAATAATCCTAAAAAGAGAGTGGGACTTATCGGGTATGCACTTGAAATTGTTGAAAATATTCCGATCGAGGTCTGCCCTAATGAGCATAATGAAAAATACCTCCGCACCAAAAGAGACAAGCTGGGGCATGAAATTCTGGACAAGAAATAAGAACTTATTTTACTTTATAATTGACCGTTTGGTTTTTTTTCTGCCTCTGTTTTTTGTTCCGCTTCAGCAGGTTGCTGCACTTTTTTCTTTCTTCTGAAAAGATCGCCAAGCCTGTCAAAATCCTTTTTAAAAGAAATACTTGCACCTGCCCTTCTTGCTCTTGCAGTAGAAGTATTGGAAGAATTGGTCAGGTAGTCGGTATTTTCCCTGTAAAAAAAGGAAGCCCTGATAGTACCACTTTGGTTTATCAGCCATTCCATAGTTACATCAGGCAGCAATTGAATATTTTGCTGCAAACTCGATTGTGACTGACTTAATGGGGCATCAAATCCCAAACCGGTAGAAATGATAAACCGGTTATTGAAGAATGAACGGCCAATGGAAAAATTTACATTACTGCCAAGATTAAGTGCCGTTTTATTGTCATTTACCAGGTTTCTGTTGTAAATAGATGTGTTCAGGTTGATATTGTATTTATCGCTTTTTAGCAGGTTCCCTAATAATTTATTGATCTGGTCGCTGAGTACACTCAGTAACATTCCTGATATGGTGCTTACTCCCAGTCCGCTGCCGCTTATATCTCCGGCCAGTTCACTTGGCGCAAAACTGTTGAAAACGATAAGATAGGTGACCTGCCTGTTTATCTCATTGGGATTTTTTTGCATCTGTTGCACAATTAAAGCAAGCTCAGGATCATTTGCTGCTACACTACTGCTTGGAAAATCGAGTGCAAAATTTATCGCCGGTTTAAAAAGTTTATCTGTAAGGGAAGCGACTACGTATACATCTCCACGGGCATTGCCTATACCAGAAGTAAGGTTAAGAGAGTTTGCCAGGGGAGCAAAACTTACTTTCTCTGCCCTGTATACGGCTTCAAATTTTATATTAGCATCATAGGGATTTCCATTCCATTCTATATAGTTTACGCTTCCTTTTCTTATCTCAAATGGTTTTTTAAAAAATGACTGAAAGGTGAAAAGGTAGCTTCCTTCCTCAATATCAAAACGACCCCGCAAAGTAAGCGGCTCGGCTGTACCTGAACGGATATTGAGTGTGCCGGTTCCTTTTCCTTTTATCTCGTCACCGGTGAGTTCGTCAAGCACCACTTTTACGGTAACCATTGGGTTGGCAGTCACTTCCACATCATATATAATGCTTGTTTCGTTTACTTTTACATCTTCTTCAGTCATTTCCCGTCCATACTTTCTTTCTACCAGGAAATCTGCAATACCTGTTTCCCTGCTTGAAGAAGAAGGCAAAGTGATAAAGCTGCTGTCTTTATCAGAAGCATTTGCATTAATAGTCATTACCATGTCTGATTGAGGCCCCCTCAACTGTAATATTCCGGTACCTTTCACATTGCCATAAAACTGTTTGTTGTCATGGTATGTTGTTCTTAATAATTGCACGGGAAGGTTAGGTGTTTCTCTGGTACCCGCTTCTCCCGGTTTTCTTGGTTTGCGGGTAGATATATCAAGATCATAGAACATGTTTTTGAATGACTCATGATCTATCCCGCCTGTTATATATATAGGATTACCGGTTACTGTATCGGTAAGAACAATTCCATCGAGATCTATTTTTTCTTTTGTCAGTTCTATATCTGTGTCCTGTATTTTATAGTAGCATTGTGTAAAGTTGACCCTGAGTCCTGCATCTTTTAATCTCCCTTTACCACTGACACCGAGGTTACTGAACTCGCCGGTTATGTCAATATCACCCGTCAGGTAGCCTTGCATGTCCGAGAATAAAGTTCCAAGAAAACGTTCTAATACTTTTATAGGGAATGATTTTGCTTTTAATGAAATGATATTGTTTTTTGCTTTTTCCGTGTCACCAAAGAAAAGATGAAGGTTATAGGCAAGACTATTTTCTTCGTTTACAGTATTGCCATTTATTTTAAGTTCTTTGGTCTTATTGTCATAGGCTGCGGTTGCTTTTAGCTCGCCTATGGAATCATTATCAAGACGTAATAATTTTGTCTGTATATCATCAGAGGTGATTTTCATGTGTCCGCCAGGATCCTCAACAAGGATATTCCCCGATAAAAGACCTTCCAGCCTGTTTTTTGGTAGAAAGAAGGGAGCAAAATCATTAAGGTTGATATTGGCTAATTGTACTTTTAAATCACTCCAGTTGCCAATATCTGAGGGTCTTGTTTTTAATAATATTTTCTGTTCACCTTCTGATAATACCAGTTCTCCCTGCGTTGGGTTATTCTTTCTGAATATCAATTCCCCTGTTTCATCAATCGTCCACAGTTTTCCGTTTATGGTAAAGGACGAGGGATCTACTTCAATCTTTACTCCATCATTGTACGTAAGTACCAGGGCATTCAGGTTGGCTCTTTCTACTGCCTGGTTTGCTCCTGCATGTATTGATACTTTTGAGGAATCATTACGGGCACTTACCCTGATGTCTGCAAATGGTATACTGAGACTGTCGTTAATTCTTACATTATTTGTTTTGCCTACCAGCAACAGGCTGTCGAAATTTCCGGTAGCTATAATCTTTGCATTATCAAAATTGTATTGTCCGTAATGCAGCTGCGGAATATCAGCAGTGAAGTTCAATTCGTTTTTTGAGAGATTAAGGGTTCCCTCAAAATGACTGTTATCGAGCCCGGTTATTCCTGGTACAAATATTTTGACATATTCTTCAACATAGTAAGTGTAAATATCAAACCTGATGTCCTGCTTGCGGGGCTGTTTTTTCGGAGGCTTAATATAAGCCGGATAATACCTGTTCAGAAAATAAGTAAAGGCATCAGGCAGGTCTTTAATACTAAAATCGCCGGTTACCGAAGCTGTGAATTCGTTAGATACTGCAGTTAGTTTTTTTTCACTATCAATATTGCTTGATGAAACGATCAATGAGTCAAAAGGCAGGCGGATACCATCTTTGCTTAATTCAGCATCAGTTATCCTGGCATCACCCAGGAAATTGTCAATAGTATTCCCTGTAAAATTGAAGTTTAGTTTTCCGCTGAATTCGATACTGTCTTTTGTCAGGTACAGGCTTTTCAGATTGGCTTTGGTTACATCAGCCAGCAGGTTGAAGCGGGGAGTCTTACTGTTAAAATCAATAATCCCGTTAAGGTCAATTTTTACGTTATCGTCTTTAATGCTGGCTGCCCCCTCGAATAGTTTTTTATCGAGCCGTCCTTTTACAGTTACATTATTATAACGGTAGTTTTTGTATTCTGCATAGTTTATGATGCCATCCACCAGTGTATTCCGGGTCTTTTCGCTGAAGCCTTTGCCTTTCACTGTTCCGCTAAGCGATACAACACCGATATTTTTATCTCCCAAAAATTCTCCCAGTTTGAAATTATCGGTGGCGATGGAACCAGAATAAACGGGATCTTGCCCCTTGGGAAGCTTCATATTCAGGTCACTTCTTACTGTTCCCAGGTTTGTCTGAATGGTTCCGTACGTTACAAAATCACTGATGAAGCCGGTGAAGCTTCCTTTGAAAACTACATATTGTATTTTCTTAAGATCAGGATTATTGATCTTACTGACAGCAGGTACTATTTGCACTGCATCATTGTATGTAGTTCTGAAATCGTTGGCTTTAAAATCAATAAAGGTCTGGTTGATATCGGGCAGGCCTGTTAATGTAATGTCTCCGTTAAGAACAGTGCTGTTGCCTGCTTCAACCACCATTTCCCTGCCCACGAGGTCGTCAATAGTACCCCTGACCTTTCCTTTTAGCTTGATTTCTTTTTTCCAGGTCTTCAGGGATGGAGCAAAGAAAGCAATGTCATCACTATCGATATAGGAATCTTCAAAGGTAGCAGCCAGTTTTACTTTATGAATAAAGTCACCCAGGTCACTCATATCGTTGTATGACATTGAAAAGAAATGACGGATATTACTTTTATTAATACTAAGATCCAGATTATTAAAAGCCATTCCCTGTGGTGTCATTTTCATATCGGCAGACAGGTTCTTTACTTCCAATCCGCTTCGTTCTTTAGCTGTCAGTTTTAGTTTGGCAAAAACCGTATCGCCAATGAAAGTCGAATTGTTCAGGTTGGCATTGATATCGGTAAAAAGTATATGTTGTCCGTCAAAATGTGCATAGGCGTGCCGGTTAGTTTCCTTATCTGTACTAAATGTTCCGTTGATGATCTTCAGATCGGCGATCTTAAAAATGGTTTTTCCTTTATTCCAGGCAGCGGCTGTATCAGCTTCTTTGGCGCTTTTTGATGAAGCGGAGGCTGGTTTTAATTTTGCATAGCTGTGCAAGGCCACTACCGGGTCTTTAATGAGCAAAGAATTGATCTCGTATTTATTCCCCGATAACGTAAGATTATTGGCATCAAGATTCAATGCGCCTACTTTAACGGTCATATCTTCACCCAGCCAGGCATCTTTTTT
>CAZTKV010000002.1:10550-12417 GCA_964614285.1 uncultured Chitinophaga sp.
ACATGATTGATGGATATTTTGGTTTGCAGGTCTTTAGAGAGCCGGCTGGTCACCTGCCTGGCTATCCAATTCTGGCCAAAGGGTGTCTGAATGAAAATATATACAGCCACGATAAGCAGCAGTAAGCCCAGGAAGAACCACTTCAGTATTTTTTTAAACCGCTTCAGGCTCAGCTATTTAGTGTAAAAGTAAGTAATCGCTTCCTTAAGGCAAATTCAATACCAATAATAAGTATAAGGCGGCCGGAGGAAGTACAAACGGGAGAATACCTAAATTGCCTGAAAAATTTACAATGAGAACGATCATCCTGCTGCTGTTGCTTTTTATTCTTAACAAAAGTTTTGCGCAGCTGAACGAGAATAAATTAAGCGATAAGTATGTATTGGTAATTCACGGTGGTGCAGGAACGATATTAAAGAGCCAAATGACTTCCGAAAGGGAAAAAGCCTATCAGCTGGCACTGGAAAAGGCCTTGCAAACAGGGAACGATATTCTTAAGAAAGGAGGTACTGCGCTGGATGCAGTAGAAGCATGTGTCCGCAGTATGGAAGACGACCCCCTTTTTAATGCCGGCAAAGGAGCCGTATTTACTAATGAAGGGAAGAATGAACTGGACGCTGCTATTATGAATGGAAAAACATTGGAAGCTGGATCTGTTGCAGGAGTTACAACCATACGTAACCCGATCACGGCAGCAAGAGCGGTGATGGAAAAAAGTCACCATGTGATGATGACGGGAGCCGGTGCTGAAAAATTTGCCCGGCAACAGGGCCTTGAGATTGTAGATCCTTCTTATTTCTATACAGAAGCAAGATGGAGTGGATTGCAAAGAGCAAAACAAGAAGATTCTTTAAAAATGAAATCAGACCATGCCGATACTGCAAGGAAAAGTATGCTAAAACAGTTGGAGAATAGGGATTACAAATACGGAACCGTTGGCGCTGTTGCATTAGACCGTTATGGTAACCTTGCTGCCGCTACCAGTACAGGTGGAATGACAAATAAGAAATTCGGCAGGATAGGTGATGCGCCGATTATCGGGGCCGGTACTTATGCCAATAACAATACGGTTGCTATCAGTGGCACCGGCTGGGGAGAATATTTTATACGACTAGTAATGGCTAAAAGTATCAGCGATATGATGGAATTTGGCAAAATGAAACTTAAAGCTGCTGCTGATGAAATGATAATGAACAGACTGCCGGCTTTAGGAGGTGATGGGGGTTTGATTGCTGTGGATAGAGAAGGAAATATCGCAATGCCGTTCTGTACAGAAGGAATGTACCGCGGCTTTATTAAAAGCAACGGAGAAAAAGTAATTAAGATTTATAAGGAATAAATTAATTACCTCTTCTTATATTTTAAACCCAACTGTTACTACTGCATTACCACCTGTCTGTTTCAAACCGGCACCTGAATAGGGGCTATTTTGTAAACGGTATGCGAAATGCACATCCTTTCCCATTGTGTGTACATAAGTGAGATCAATGAACATACCCTTATTCCTGTAACCTAAACCACCGGTAAGCTGGAAGCGGCTTCCCTTTTCACCGGCAATATCTTTATAAGGATTGCCATAATATGCCATCCCCAGCCGGGCCATTATAGTTGTAAATTTTAACTCACCACCTGCACGGAAATTAAATGTGCCTTTATAGGCATTATCTATTGCTTTGTTAAGTGATTTGAAATAGTCTTTGGTAGTTTGACTATTATCTCCTTCAGGATCGGTTGTGTAGGAAGAGGCTTTATAATTCACATATTCTATATCAGCTGTTAAAAATCCTTTTTGCTTTCTTACATCTTCAATTTCACGCAATACATAAGAGCCGCTGGCCATAATACGATACGGAGTAAACATCCAGTA
>CAZTKV010000002.1:12517-34081 GCA_964614285.1 uncultured Chitinophaga sp.
CCGGATGAAGTATACCATGAATAGCGGAGTGCATCGGCGGGTTCTTGCGAAAAAAGTGAAAAGGCTGGTATCAGAAGGGCTGCTGTAAATAATATTTTCTTCATGTTTTCTTGAATTACAGGTAGAGAATGGTAGGCTCAGTAGTACTGAACAAATTTTATCTGATTGCTGATAACTGACAGTTTAATAGTAATTAAAATCTTCTAACAGGTGCACTTCCGCCGCTGCTGCCAGATGATGACGAACCGGAGCTTGAACTACCGGAGGAAGAATTGCTGTTTGAATTACTATTGCTGGAGGAATTGTTGCTGCTTCTGAAAATATCCCTCAGCACATTACCAGAATTGTTATTTGATCTGTTACTGTTACGTGGCTGGGAATAAGTGTTGTTGTTTGAGCCCGAAGCATTGCCCGGCATACCATATTTCGGATTTCTGTAAGTTGTATTTTTTACAGTCGCTGATGTATTGTTATTGTATGTATTCAGGTTGAAAGTTCTCGGCTTATTGTAAGTTGTTTTTGTATTAATGAAAACTGTATTGTGACAATAAGGGTTATAAAAGTAATTCCAGGTATTATAGGGATTGTAATATGAGCCATAATAATAATTATGACCAAAGCCCCAGCGTTCGAAGTAATACCAGTCGTTCAGGTCATTCCAGCGATAACGGTTTCTTACTTTCATCCGCAGATACCGGTCTTCATAGTAATCTTCTTCATAGCGGTAGCGACGATCATCTTCTCTCTCAGTTCTTACATATTCATCTTGCGGACGTTCGGGAGAATAGTACACATCATCGGGTGTCTGCCCGGTTTTATATGCTGTGGTACAACTGCTGATTACGAGGACAAGTACTGCCAGAAGCAAAATAGGTGATTTCATGGCAAATGGTTTATCGGGTTAAAGTTGAAGTTACTACTTTTGTGCGACTTTGAACGGTACACAATCGTTTGCACTTAAATACACTGCAAAGATTTAACCATTCCGTGAATTATTGCATACCAGCCTGTTAAATTAGATTTAAAGGTTGGATTGCGGATTAAACTAATATAAATGAGTAAAGTGATCACTTCCAGGGCAGCTGATTATTCTCAATGGTATAATGACCTGGTAATAAAAGGAGAGTTGGCTGATTATTCTGCAGTCCGGGGCTGTATGGTTATTAAACCTTATGGTTTCGCTCTTTGGGAGAATATGCGGGATACACTGGATCGGATGTTTAAAGATACCGGGCATGTTAATGCTTATTTTCCCTTGTTTGTACCAAAGAGTTTATTTGAAGCAGAAGAAAAAAATGCAGAAGGTTTCGCAAAAGAATGTGCTATTGTTACTCATTACCGGTTAAAGACCGATCCTGATAAAAAAGGTAAGCTGATTGTGGACCCTGAGGCAAAATTGGAAGAAGAGTTAATTATACGGCCAACGAGCGAAGCTATCATTTGGAATACTTATAAAGGATGGATACAGTCATACCGTGATCTTCCCTTGTTGATCAATCAATGGGCCAATGTAGTTCGTTGGGAAATGCGTACAAGATTGTTTTTGCGTACCGCCGAATTTCTATGGCAGGAGGGGCATACTGCCCATGCAACAAAGGAAGAGGCGCTGGAGGAAACGGTTAAAATGCTGGATGTCTACGCAGATTTTGCCGAAAACTGGATGGCCCTTCCTGTTATTAAAGGTGTTAAAACAGCCAATGAACGTTTTGCCGGGGCAGAAGATACCTATTGTATAGAAGCATTAATGCAGGATGGAAAAGCATTGCAGGCAGGAACATCTCATTTCCTGGGCCAGAATTTTGCTAAAGCCTTTGATGTTAAGTTCAGTGATAAAGAAAATAAGCTGGAATATGTATGGGCAACCAGTTGGGGAGTAAGTACAAGGCTGATTGGGGCATTGGTGATGGCGCATAGCGATGACCAGGGATTGATATTGCCACCAAAAATAGCGCCGCTGCAGGTGGTTATTGTGCCCATTTATAAAGGAGATGAGCAAAAAGCCGCTATTGATAAAAAGGTACACGAAATTATTAAAGAGCTGAAGGCATCAGGTATACGGGTGAAATATGATGATAGTGATAATGCAAGACCGGGCTGGAAATTTGCAGAGTATGAAATGAAGGGGGTACCGGTAAGGTTGGCTATCGGCGCAAGAGACCTGGAAAAAAATGTGGTTGAAATTGCCCGCCGGGATACAAAAGAAAAAAATGTGGTCAGTCTTGATGGAGTAGCACAGTATGTAAATGTGCTGCTGGGAGATATTCAGCAAAATATGTTCAATAAAGCAAAAGCTTACAGGGATGAACATGTTACCAAGGCTAATAACTGGGATGAATTTGAAAAACTATTGGATGAAAAAGGAGGCTTTATAGCTGCCCATTGGGATGGTACCGCTGAAACAGAAGAGGTGATCAAGGAAAAAACAAAAGCAACGATCCGTTGTATTCCCCTGGATAACCAACAGGAAGAGGGAAAATGTATATTGACAGGTAATCCTTCTTCTCAAAGAGTTTTGTTTGCAAGGGCTTATTAGATTGTAGCATTTTTACTCCGGGTTTATATCATAAAAAGATTTGCGGTATACTGCCCGGAGTTTTATATTTATACAAATCAAAACCAACCAACCATGGAACAAAATCAGGACAATTCATTATTTGGGCTCAATGTAGACACCACCAGCAGGGCTCATCTTAAAGAGACAGCAGGCTGGGCTAAGTTTTTAGCCATTGTAGGAATGATTATGTGTGTGTTAATGGCGATTGGCGGATTCGTATTTGCTTTTTACCTGTCTAAATCAATGGCTGAATTAGAAGATGGATTCAGCAGTTACAGAAATTCCGCAGATTCAACCACCATGGGAGTAACCATGGGGATCACTTACCTGCTCTTTGCGGTAATTTACTTTTTCCCTTGTCTGTTCACTCTCCGGTTTGCCAATCATACTAAGAATGCTCTTAATGCAAATGACCAGGCATCGCTGAATGAGGGATTAAAAAACCTGAAGGTAGCTTTCCGGTATATGGGTATCTTAACTGTCATAGCGCTGGCGTTCATCATCATCGCTTTCCTTCTCGGCGGTTTTGCGGCTATTATGACTATGTAATTTATGAATGGAAGAATAACGAAACCTGCATTATACTTAAATGCAGGTTTTTATTTTGTAGAGATATAATTGTAATCCTTCAATAATACATCGAGAAAATCGAAAGGAGGAAGAGCAGATTCTATTTTTAGATGATTCTTTATTTTGGAACTGGCAGCCTCCGCCATCTCATAATCTCCCTTTTTCCGGGCTGTTTCCAAAATGCTTTTGATCGCATTAATATCTTTGTCACTTAACTGCATGATCTGCGGAAATGAAGGTACATAGCTATCGGCTACATCAATAAATACAGTGTCTTCGATATTTCCTTTAGAATGGGTACGGATAAGAATTGTTTTTGCGAGAATATCACCAATGCGTTGCCCTTTTTTTGAAGATACCACTAACACAACATCGGTAATCAGAAAACCTAATCCAAATAATACTATAAAAACAGTTTCAGCATTTTCGAAGTTGGGATTAGAAGCAATAAAGAAAAGTATCATGACGATCCACAGATCTGATAACCGAAGTAACCATCGGATCAGGTACTGGCTGATACTGGCTTTACCCCCATGTTCATCCACTACCCGAAGTCCCATTACTTTTTTACCCAGGCTTTGACCGTTCAGTGTCAATTCGAGTATTATATGATAGAGCATGATAGGGGTGAGGAGTAATAAGCCAATAGCCCACAGGTTGTGGCCGGCATCTTCATCAAAGTAATTTGAACGACTGGCAATAGAACTGTATATCTCTCCGGCAATTCTGAGATAGAAGTATTCAATTATCATATCTATCATCAAGGCCAGCAGGCGACGGTAGAATTCGGGTATTTCAAATTCAAGCTCAATATTAAAATTAGTGGGGACTTTGATGACCGCCATTGATAAGGAAATTATAAGTCAAAATAATACATTAAATGTAAATATCAGGCTTAAGTTGGTTTAAAAAATACTTATCAGCGGGTATTTTTTAATCACTCATAAATACTGTATTTTACGACCAAAACTACCCGTTTTTGAGAGAGGCATTGTTCATAAAGAAGAATAAGGAACGCTGGCTGGAGAACCAGCATAATCCATCTCAGGATCCTGATGAAATGGCTGCCTCTTTTACTCAACTGGTGGATGACCTGGCTTACGCCAAAACTTTTTATCCTTCAGGCAAGGTAACGGCCTATATTAACTCCCAGGCTTCGAAGATATACCTGGATATTTATAAGAACAGGAAAGAGGAGTCTAACCGGATCGTTACTTTCTGGAAATATGACCTGCCACTTACTATACGGAAACATCATGGGGTGATTCTTTTTTCATTCATCGTTTTTGTAATATTTTTTGCGATTGGCTTCTTTACGTCACAACAGGATGGTGATGTGACAAGAAGCTTTTTTGGTGATTCATATGTTGACAAAACGATTGAAAATATTGAAAGTGGAAATCCTTTTGGTATTTATGAATCAGGTAGTCCGTTATTGAGCTGGCTGGGGATAATGATCAATAACATCAAGGTAGCGCTGCTGATGTTTGTGTCAGGTTTGTTTTGTGGTATTCCTACGCTTTACAAACATGCAGAGACAAGCGCTATGGTGGGGATCTTCGACCAGTTTTTTGCGGCCCGGGGTTTTGGAATTGATTTCTGGCTGGTGGTGTTTGTTCATGGTACATTGGAGATAACAGCATTGATCATTTCTACCGCTGCAGGTCTTGTATTGGGTAAAAGTTATCTGTTCCCAGGTACAATAAAAAGAATGGATGCTTTTAAACAGGGTGCCAAAGACGGTGTAAAAATAATGATAGGATTAATGCCGGTATTTGCTCTCGCTGCTTTCTTTGAGGGATTTATCACCCGCCTGTACAATGATGTATCTGTATTAACAACCGTCATTTTTGCTTTATCAGTTCTGTTTGTAGTATGGTATTTTATTATCTACCCGATACGACTTCACAAAAAACTATCTGTGCAATTAAACGAGGAGGAAGTATAAGTGTTGAAGAAAATGGATAAGCGAGGTTATAATCTTTTCCCCTGCAGGATAATACTGATCTGCATGCTTATGGTCTGTTCCATGTATTCAATGGGGCAGAATTATGAGGATACTACTGTTATTGTTGAAGGAATAAAAGACGAACCACCTGCAGAAGAAACAAATTATGATGATGAGTCTGATGAACAAAAGGAAGCTGATTTTCTTCGGGTAAATAAATCAGATACTCTTTTAACTGGTGTGCGAAGGTTGCCTGATAGCCTTGTTAAAAAAATGCAGGCTGATGATGACTTCTGGTATGCTAATGCTGAGTTTGAAAAGAGAAAGGCAAAGCCGGCCAGTAACGAACAGCGTTATATCCCTATTGGGCAGCAAGCATGGTTTAAAACCCTGATGTGGCTGGTGATAATTGCAGTATTTGCGGCGGCTATAATTTTTTATCTCGCTGACAGTAATGTGGGATTATTCCGGCGTACCAAAAAAGTGAAGGAAACCGAACAGGCAGATGAAGAAATGCCGGAAGATATCTTTGCGATCAATTACCAGCGGGAGATAGATAAGGCAACTGCACAGCGTAATTATCGTCTGGCCGTCCGCCTCATGTTTTTAAGATTACTAAAAAGTATGTCGGAAAGAAATATTATCCTGTACCAGCAGGATAAAACAAATTTAGATTACCTGATGCAGTTGCATAATACAACTTATTACAAGGATTTTTTCCGCATCACCCGTAATTACGAATACAGCTGGTATGGGAAATTTGATGTAAGCGAAGAAGCCTACAGACTAATAAGAAAAGACTTTGATCAATTAGAAACAGGGATGTAAAATAGTTTGAAAAAATATACACCATATATTCTGGGGTTCTTGCTGTTTGCAGCTCTTGTAGTACTGTTTGTCACAGGAGGTAATAAGAATATAAATAGCCGTAAGCTGGATGAGAGAATCACTTATCGTAAAACTGATAAAATACCTTATGCCACTTATGTGGCTTACAATAACCTGGCACATCTTTTTCCCAAAGCCAGTATAAGCTCAAGCCGCCTTGAGCCGGGTTACTGGGATTCAGTTTCAATGTATGACACTAAGCAGGCTTATATAGCTGTTACAGATCGTTTCAGTGCAACCAAAGATGAAATAAGAAAACTCATTTCATTTGCCAGGGCTGGAAACGATGTTTTTATCAGTGCCAGGTATATTTCTGCGGCTACTGATAATGCACTTGGTTGCAGCAGCAGTGCTTTTGATCTTTCTATTATTTCGGTAAATGATCTGAAGGAAGATATAGCGGTTTCACTTAATAAACCTCCTTTCACAGATACAGTACGCTACCGGTATCCCGGCAGAACATTTGGATCATATTTCTCATCAGTGGATACTTCCACTACTGAAATTATGGGCTATGATGAACAGGGAAGGCCCAACTTTATTCACCTGAGGGCAGGAGATGGCCATTTTTATGTTCACCTGGAACCACTTGCTTTCAGTAACTACTTTTTGCTGCATAAGAATAATATTGACTATTATGAAAAAGCTTTATCTGTGATTGATGAAGGAGTCAACAGGGTTGTCTGGGATGAATACTACTTATACAAAAGAGGGGAGAATCAGCGTAAACCCAGAAATGAAGGCTGGTTGAGTGTTTTATTTCGTTATCCCGCATTCAAAGCAGCACTGCTTACTGCGATCTTTACATTGGTTTTTTATGTGTTGATGGAAATGAGACGAAAGCAACGTTATATTCCCTTACTAAAAAAACCAAAGAATGATTCGCTGGATTTTGTAAAAACTATTGGGCGACTGTATTATGATAAAGGAGATCACAGGAATCTTTGCCGGAAAATGGCTTCTTACTTCCTGGAACATGTAAGAAGCAGGTACAAACTTTCAACCGGCAGGTTAGATGATGAGTTTGTTCGTAACCTGCATTTTAAGTCGGGTGTAGATCAAAATGAGATCAGCGATATTGTATCTTTTGTAAAGTACCTTGACCAAGCGGCGGGAGTAAACCAGAAGCAGCTTGTTCATTTTCATAAACAACTAGAATTATTCTATCAAAAAGCATAAACATGGAAGAACAAATTTTTCATCAACGAACTGATCTCTCTGCATTGAATAATGCGGTGCTATCTATCCGCAACGAGATAAAAAAGATAATAGTTGGCCAGGACGAAATGGTAAAGCTTATTATAGCCGCTTTACTGGCTGATGGGCATGTGCTCATTGAAGGAGTGCCTGGTGTGGCCAAGACCCTAACAGCCAAACTGGTGGCCAAAAGTGTCAATGCAGGATTCTCCCGTATTCAATTCACTCCTGATCTGATGCCTTCCGATGTATTAGGTACACCAGTGTTTAATCCTAAAGAAGCAAGTTTCGAATTTAAAAAAGGACCGATATTCAGCAATATTGTTTTGGTGGATGAAATAAACAGGGCTCCTGCTAAAACACAATCCGCCTTGCTGGAGATAATGGAAGAAAGGCAAGCCACTGTAGATGGCAGGAGTTACCCGATGGCATCTCCTTTCATGGTGCTTGCCACGCAAAACCCCGTAGAGCAGGAGGGTACGTACCGGTTACCTGAGGCACAACTGGATCGGTTTCTTTTTAAAATAACTGTTCCTTATCCAACCGAATCAGAAGAAATGAGCATTCTTACGCAGTTTCATAACATGGGTAACACTTCTGCACTGGATATGATTCAGCCGGCCCTCAATGGTCCGCAGGTTGCTGCATTGCGCCAGCAGATAAAAACACAGGTGGTAGAAGAGAAATTACTGCAGTTCATTGCTAAACTTATTCACCAGACAAGAAATCACAAATCGATCTACCTTGGTGCATCACCAAGAGCATCATTGGCGATAATGAATGCCTCAAAAGCCATGGCTGCCATGCAAGGCCGTGATTTTGTAACACCTGATGATATCCTTTCAGTAGTTACACCGGTTCTTCGTCATCGTATCATTCTCTCCCCGGATAAGGAAATGGAAGGTATCAGCGAGGATGATGTGATCAAACAAATCATACAGGGAATGGATGTTCCAAGATAATTTCTGTATAAAGCTGTAATAAATATAAGGTGGTCAAATCGTTTTATTTAAATAGCATTGTGTACTATGTCGCTGGTTCGGCAGCAATAATATATGCATTGAGTTATTTCCTGCCTTCTTTATTTCAGATAGGAAACATCATCCTCGTATTGCTGGCTATTGCCATATTCATTGATGCAATTCTTGTATATAGCAAAAAAGATGGAATCAGGGCTAAACGAATGGTGTCAGACAGATTTAGTATCGGTGATCTGAATAAAGTGAT
Organism: uncultured Chitinophaga sp.; assembly: GCA_964614285.1. GTDB lineage: Bacteria > Bacteroidota > Bacteroidia > Chitinophagales > Chitinophagaceae > JJ008. Next base: position 20,902 of record CAZTKV010000002.1, read on the forward strand.
CATTCAGCTTACCAGTCAGTACGGCTTTGATGTGAAGGCGAGTATCATTGATGAACTGCCCGTGCAATTTCAGGAAAGAAACTGGATGAGAAAAGTTCAGTTACAAAAAGAAACTCTTTTTGACCTGGAATATTCGTTGCGGCCAACTTCAAGGGGGGAATATATTTTTAATGATATAAATATTTTTGTACATGCGCCATTAAAGCTGGTAAAACGACGATACATTTTTCCCGGAGAACAGGCGGTGAAGGTTTATCCTTCATATATGCAAATGAGACGATATCAGTTGCTGGCTGTGAGTAACAGGCTACAGGAAGCTGGTGTTAAAAAGATCAGGAAGCTTGGACACAGCATGGAGTTTGAGCAGATAAAGGAGTATGTAAGGGGAGATGATTACAGGACCATCAACTGGAAGGCTACAGCAAGGAAGAATGACCTGATGGTGAATAATTATACTGATGAAAGAAGCCAGCAGATATACTGCCTGATCAATAAAGGCAGGGTGATGAAAATGCCCTTTCACGGATTAACATTGCTGGATTACTCGATTAATGCTTCGCTGGTATTATCAAATGTGGCACTGGTGCGCCAGGATAAAGCAGGTTTGATTACGTTTGAGAAAAATCTTGATACTTTTCTGCCTGCCGATAAGAAACCAACCCAAATGAACCTGGTGCTGGAAACATTGTATAAGCAGAAGACGGATTTTCTCGAAGCCGATTTTGAGAAATTATTCTCTGTGATCCGCAACAGGATTACTAACCGGAGCTTACTTATATTATTTACCAATTTTGAATCGATGGAAAGCCTGCAACGGGAAATGCCGGCGTTGAAAAAGATTGCCAAGTATCACCTTTTGCTGGTCGTCTTTTTTGAGAATACAGAATTAAAGTCCCTGATCGAAGGAAGAACTTCTACGCTGGAAGATATTTATATTAAAACTATTGCTGAAAAATTTAATTATGAAAAAAGGCTAATGGTAAAAGAATTGCATAAAAATGGCATCCCCTCCATACTTACCACTCCTGAAGGCCTTACGGTAAATACAGTAAATAAATATCTTGAGCTGAAGACAAGAATGTCGATTTAAGCACCAGAAAATAAGAATGAGCAGAAAGCAGGAGAGGAATGGATGGCCTTTGTTACTTTTGCGGCCATGAACAAGCCGGGAACTATCTTCGAAGAGGGACAGGTATTGCTTATTAATAAGCCATTACAATGGACATCTTTTGACGCAGTAAGGAAGATCCGGAATCTAATAGGGATTAAAAAAGTTGGTCATGCCGGTACACTGGATCCTTTAGCTACAGGGTTACTTATTATTTGTACCGGAAAATTTACGAAGAAGATCAATGAATACATGGCGAGGGAAAAAGAGTATACCGGCACCTTCACATTGGGTGCCACTACTCCTACCTATGACTTGGAGAGTTTGCCAGAGAATCCTAAACCAGTCGATCATATTACTACTGATAGTATTATTGCGGCCACAAAGAATTTTATTGGAGAAATAATGCAGGTACCTCCTGCTCATTCAGCTATTAAAGTAGATGGTAAAAGGGTATATGAGTTAGCAAGGCAGGGTAAGGAAGTAAAACTGGAGGCCCGTAAACTCTTCATTAAAGAGTTTGAGATCACTGCTATTGAAATGCCTGTGATTCATTTCAGGGTGGTCTGTTCTACCGGTACTTATATAAGAAGCCTGGCTAATGATTTTGGAGCATCCTTAGGTTGCGGTGCTTACCTGAGTAGCCTTTGCCGGACAAGGATCGGAGAATTTTTATTAACTGATGCAATGACAATAGACACATTTGAGGAAAAAGTCAAACTGCTACTGGAAAAGTAATTATAATACGAAAGGATAATTAATTCCTAACTGAAGTTGCCCTTTCAATAAACTCTTAAGCTGGTATCCATAAAACCATTTATTTTGGGCGTCAATATTTGCCGGACTTGGATCTTTTGCTTTGTATGAATAATCGAGACGTATCACAAAAAATGTAAAGTCGACCCGCAGACCTGTACCAACACCAACTGCCAAATCTTTTCCAAGTCTTCCAAGATTAAATATCTCTTCGGGTTGTCTTCCGGCCGCTTTTTTTAGAAACCAGATATTGCCAATATCAGTGAACAGCGCTCCGTTTATCTGTACTCCGGCTATTTTGAACCAGGGGAAACGATATTCGATGTTTGCTTCCAGTTGCATATCGCCATATCTTTCCGGAAGACCTGTGCTGGTGTTACTGAAATCCTTTACAAAAGATCCTGGTCCCAGTTTCCGCAAGGCCCATGCCCGCATACTGTTTGGTCCGCCTGCAAAATATTGCCGGAATAAAGGCAGACCATACCGTTTATTTTCATTAACAGTACTTTCAAAAGCATATCCTGCTCCGGCAAATAGGCGTAAAGCAAGAGCTGTTTTTTTGAACTGTATTTTGCGCACAAACTCAAGATCGATCTTGGCAAACCTGAAAAGGTTAGTATCGAGGAAGTCACTATTGAATAACCTTGTTAATAATCCTGATATCTCAACACCGCCACGGAAGGTATTTACATTTTTATTTTTACCTCCGGTGATTGACACACCTGCTGACATAGATTCTATCAATCCGTCTGTAAAAATATTCTTCAGCAGCGGGTTGTTGGCAATGAGTTCATTCAGCTTTTGCCTTCTTTTGATGTAGGAATATTCAATATTTGGGTACCGGAATGAGAGCAATGCATTTTTGACCTGGAAATTATAGCCCCATGAACCATTTATGGTGGTCAGGTTAAAAAGATCTTTTCTTTCTGTATTGGCTGCATTAAATGAAAGTACAGTTCTGAAATTATCCCTCCATTTATCAGGTATCCAATTGCTGTTTGGTATGGGTCTTGGAAAGTATATGTTATGACTTATGGCAAACTGTTGCGTTTGGATAAAACTGCTGTCACTAAGCTCTATGCCGTACCTGATGCTTGTATTTGATTGAATAGCCCTGCGGGCAAAATTCCTGTTTAATACAGTTGTGTTTACGCCGATACCAAACAGATTGCCTGAAACGACACTCTGGTTTCTGCTGCCTTCCAGGTTAGCGTTAAATGAATACTTTTTTGCAGGAGTTAAACGAATTACAAAATCGGCTGTGTCTTGGTTCTTCCTGGGAATCTGCTCAATGTTGACCAATCGCCAGGCCCCAAGAGAATTAAACCGGTTGATCGTTTTATAATATTTACGTTGATTATACAGATCGCCATGCTGAAAGTATACGTTCTGCGGTAATATCTTGGCCTTAAAAGTGTTTCTGAAAGAAATAACCTTTACGCCATTTACTATTTCTTCTTTTCCCTGCAGACCTGCTGTATCGGGGCTGAACTCAGGATATATGCTGACATTGCCAACAAAGTATTTGATCAGTTTGCTGCTGTCAAAGCCGGGTCTTAAAACAATTTCCAGGTTAGCTGTTGGGTTTTCTCTTCTTTCTTTTAATTTTTGAAGTATGGCCAGTTGCTCAACCGGGTCAAAAGTTGGCCGGAGTAACTCAATATCAAGTGTGTCCCAGATACCTCTTAGCTCTTCCCTGTTAAATCGGAGATAACCATTATTCCGGTACAGATCTACTAACCTGTCCAGTTCCAGTGAAATAGTTGATTTGGCAAATGGGTCACCTTTTTTTAACAGAGATTCATTTTTATTGGCAATAGTGATAGCCTGTAATTCCTGTTGTTTGATATAGTAACTAATCGAATCCAGTTTAACTACCTTGCCCGGGGTAACATTAAAGGTCACTGTAGTTCTGTATTGGTCATCTTTTTTAATAATTGTAGTATCGTAGGTTATTGAATCTTTGAAGTATCCAAGTGAAATAAGCAAAGCCCTCATGAAAAGGACTGACCTGTCAGCATTAGCTGCATCATAAGCAGGTGGTTTTTTCATTACACTATAAAATAGTTTCGATACAGACCGTGCCCTCATGCTGTCATCCAACTGCCCTTTCAAACCAGATTGAAGATTCTCTCTCTCTTCATTTGTAAAATTTCCATTTACATTGATAGTTGTTTCGAAAACAAATGGCTTATCTTTCGGATAGTCTTTAGGTATTACACCGCAGGAAGTGATCAGGATAACGGGCAGGACCACGAGAAAAAACCGTAATTTATAAAAGTTGGTTGGCCTGCCTGTTAACATAGATTTTAAATAATGTATATGCTCGTTAAATCGAAGGTCAAATATATTCAAAGTTTAGGCCAGAAAAAATTCAGGGATGAAGCAGGGGTTTTCATAGCTGAAGGCCCAAAGATCGTACGGGAGTTGTTGGAAACTGATCCATCGGTTGTAAAGGAGGTTTATGGAGTAAAGGAATGGATAAATGAAAACCGAAGGCTGCTTGCTCAAACTGAAAACGTTGAAATAAGTGAAGCTGATTTAGAAAAAATTTCACATTTAAAGACGCCAAATAAAGTGCTTGCAATGGTACACCAATTTTCTACCGGTGTCATTGATGTGAAAGACAGCATTACCCTAGCATTATGCGATATACAGGATCCGGGCAATTTGGGTACCATTATTCGTATAGCAGATTGGTTTGGCGTTGGGCAGATCATTTGTTCCGAAGATTCAGCTGATGTATATAATCCCAAAGTAATACAATCAACGATGGGCAGCATTGCAAGAGTAAAAGTTTTTTATACGGATATAAGAAGATGGCTTTCTGATCAAAAGGACATTTGGATTTATGCGACGGTGCTGGATGGAGAGGATGTAACTCAAATGAAGAAAATTAAACAGGGAATCATCCTCATAGGTAATGAATCTAAGGGCATAAGTCCGGAAATAGTACAGTTGGCTAACGACAGAATTACAATACCAAATAAAGGGAAAGCAGAGTCGTTAAATGCAGCAGTAGCAACAGGAATAATATTGTCTCATCTTACCTGAACTGTATTGCTTTTACAGGCTGTATTTTTCTGACCAATAGGGAGGGTATCATCATAATAAGAAAACATACGATGAGTGTGCCGGCACAAATAGCCGCTACCTGCCACCAGACAATTTTTACTGCTGCAGTACTGAGGTAATAGGCTTCCTCCTTCAATTTGATGAAGCCAGTTTCCTGCTGCAACCACAAAATACCCAGGGCAAGTGAGGCGCCAATCAGGATGCCTGTTATAGTAATGATCAGCGAATGACGTAGAAAAATTTTCTGTACCGTCCAATCAGTGGCCCCCAGAGATTTTAATATACCAATCATTCTCACCCTTTCCAGTACAAGTATCATCAGGCAGGTGATAAGGTTTATTACAGCGACGATCACCATAATGATAATCAGCACATTTCTTGTTACATCCTGCATGCTAAGCCAGTCAAAAATATTTGGCGACACCTTTTTAACACTGATCGCATCCCATGTGTTGGGAAAAGCATCCATATTATACAGGTCATTTGCCGTAGTGTCGATCTTTCTGTAATCATGTAAAAAGATTTCGTATCCGCCCACCTCATCAGGTTGCCAGTTATTCAATTGCTGAATGAGTTTAATATCACCAATCGCAAACAGACGGTCATACTCTTCAATACCGGTTTTGTAAATGCCGGTAATGGTAATTTTTCGGGGCCTTGGATTTTCACCAGGCATGATAAAGTAAATGATGATCGTATCATTTACATGCAGTTTCATCCGGGATGCTGTATAATCTGAAACGAGTATCTCCCGGCTGAAAGTACTGTCATTGAAACGAATGGTTCGCCCTTGTTTTACAAATTGTTGCAGGTTGTCAAAATTATAGCTATCATCAAGTCCCTTTACCAGGACACCTTCTATATCATCAGTTGTTTTTAAAATTGCATACCGGGTAGCGAAAGGATGAATACTTTTTACCTCAGGATTCTGAAGAATGGAGGTGATCAGGGAATCATTTTTATAAATGGGGGTCTCTTCCGAAATAATAGCCTTGCCAGGTTGCTTTTCCTGGATACGTATGTGCCCCCAAAAACTAAATACTTTCTGGCCTACAGCCTCCTGAAACCCATTTGCAAGAGCCAATGTTATGATCATAACCGCCACGCTGATGATCGTAGCTGCCACAGACAGGCGTATAATAAACCTGGAAAAAGTTTTTTGCTGATTAAATGCTATCCTATTTGCTATAAACCCTGCAACCTTCAAAATGAATTATTTGTCTTTTTCAAAAATAAGGTGGTTGACAAGATTTTATCTTATTTTCAGCTAATATTTTCACTCATAATAACCCCATGATGAAAAGTCTGAGTTTGTTGCTGTTGCTGGCTCCCTTATGCCTGAAATCCCAAATACCTGATCATATCTACCGGGCAAATATCCAGACCGTGAAACTATTTAAATATGGAGACATTTATGGTTACCCCGTACTTACCCTTAACAGTAATGAACAACTGGAGCTGCATTTTGATGATATGGATGGTGATGTGAAGTACTACTACTACAGTTTTCAACTGTGTAATGCAGACTGGACTCCTGCCAACATTCAGACCTTTGATTATATCCGGGGTTTTCAAAGTAACCGGATCAGCACATATCGTACCTCTTCTATTGTACAAACCCGCTATACACATTACCAGGCCATTTTGCCGGAAAGAAATTCTGCACCAACCCGTGGCGGTAATTATCTTTTGAAGGTTTTTTTAAATGATGACACTTCAAAACTTGTGTTCACCAAGCGGTTTTTGGTGGTTAACAAAAAGGCATCAGTATCAGGCCAGGTTTTGCAGCCATTTAATGGCAGTTTTTTTCAAACACACCAGCGGGTACAGGCTTCAATAAGTACAGCGGCTGGCCAGATCAATACTTTTTCACCTCAGGATCTGAAAGTCGTCGTATTACAAAACAATATCTGGTCAACAGCTTCATTGATAGACAGGCCTACTGTTTTTCGCGGCAATTACTATGAATACAGTGATGAGGAAAATACCACATTTGCAGCAGGAAAAGAATGGCGATGGATAGATCTTCGCAGCCTGCGCCTGCGTAGTGACAGGGTATTGAAGATTATTGATAGTGACTCCAGTAATCGTACAGATATATATGTTAACCCGGATATAGAACGCCGTCAACAATTATATGTTTATTACCGGGATTTAAATGGAATATATACAATTGAGAATACGGATAATGCAAATTCTTACTGGCAAAGTGAATACGCATGGGTGCATTTTACTTTTGCCCCTGCTGGCAGAAGACCTTATGAGGGACGGAGTGTTTATTTATTTGGCGAGCTTACTAATTATGTTCAGGATGATAATTCAAGGATGATTTTTAATGAAGAGAAAGGAATGTATGAAAAAGCCCTTTTTTTAAAGCAGGGATTTTACAACTATTCTTATATAACTCTTGCGGATAAGAAACAAAGAGATATCACACCTTCCCTGGAAAATACAGAAGGGAATTATTGGGGAACAGAAAACAGCTACACAATATTGGTTTACTTCAGGTCATTTGGTGCAAGGGCAGATGAACTGATAGGCTATACCAGTATAAATTCTTCCTTTCAGCGTTAATAGTTTTTCTAATTTCATGACCTGCATTAAACGTTGCTCCCTTATCTTTGCGGCGGCAGGTCTTACACGACCAGCTCCTGCTGAACCCTCCCAGGGCCGGAAGGCAGCAAGAGTAGGTGGTTGAGCGGTGCGATGTAATCAGCCTGCCATTTTTTTACCCCCTAACCCCCTGAAGGGGGAATAAAAATCTTCAGGAATCTGAAAACATTCAAAAATCATGTCCATCCGGACGAATAGCTATTATGAAATTCTTTATTGACACAGCCAACCTCGCCCAGATAAAAGAAGCTAATGAGTTAGGTATCCTTGATGGTGTCACCACTAATCCTTCGCTAATGGCTAAGGAAGGTATTAAAGGGGAAGCAGCAGTGATGAACCACTATAAAACAATTTGCGAAATGGTGGATGGCGATATCAGTGCTGAAGTTATAAGTACAGAGTTTAATGCTATTGTGGAAGAAGGTAAAAAACTGGCAGCTATTCACCCTAATATTGTCGTTAAGGTACCAATGATCAAGGATGGTATAAAAGCAATTAAGTGGTTTACAGATAATGGCATCAGAACAAACTGTACGTTGGTTTTTTCTGCAGGGCAGGCCATATTAGCTGCTAAGGCGGGAGCAACATACCTGTCTCCGTTTATTGGCCGTATAGACGATAGTAACTGGGATGGAATAGAATTAATTTCTCAGATATCACATATATATTCTGTCCAGGGTTTTAAAACAGAGATACTGGCAGCCTCTATTCGTAATGCACTTCATATTGTACGATGTGCAGAAGCGGGTGCAGATGTTTGTACCTGTCCGCTTGATTCAATACTCGGTTTGTTAAAACATCCGCTCACTGATATTGGATTAGCAAAGTTTCTTGAGGATGCAAAGAAAACTGCATAATAAAAAGAATAGTTTCTGATATAGAAGAAATCCCGGGTCAAGGCCAGGGATTTTTTATTGCCTTTTTTTGGTTTTTGTTTTAGGCTCAGCAGGTTTCATTACTTCTTCGATACTGGGCAACTCCCCATCGGGTTTTGTCTTTATCCAAATAGTTCTTTCTATGACAATGGAAGGGTTTGCTTTCAATGCAGCTTTTACTGTCACTTTTTCTTCTTTAAAGTCTGCAGGGATGATCAGCTCATTGCCCTGGAACATAGCAGAGGAGCAAGAGAATTTGATCTCTTTTGCTGTAAGCGGAAGCCAGCGTCCATTTGACAGCTTACCATCAACATTGATATAATTGTGTTGTCCTTTTTTTAAACTATCTGTATAAAGATGGAAATAAATGCTATCTACTTTCTGGGCTTTTATTCCCGAAACTATCAGCAAAAATGTAAGTAGTAGTAAATTTCTTCTCATTGATACTACAAAAGTCGAAAATTCAGGCCAAATAGTTGTTTTGTCTTACTTCTTAACAAAACTATATGGAGTCAGCCGTTAGATTTTTGTTTTTAAAGACCGGTTGATTAATATGAACAAAAAACTGATTATTAAAAAAGCTACCGCTACAAAGAGGCAGTTGATTGTTACTTTGCCAGCTCCCAGCTCTGAGATATTAATAAATGGGTATGCATACCATTTGGTTGTCAGCCCTTTAATAAGTGCAAACACAAGGTATACTACGGGGTAAATAAGCCAGCGTATCGCATTTCGGTACTGTAAGACTTTGCGGGGGGTGTAAAAGATCCAGAAAATAAAATATAACAAAGGAATGGCATCATGCAATAACCTGTCTGCTGCCATTTGTAATCCTTTGGGATTCCATATATGCCTAAGAGCAATACTATAAACAAGGCCGACAATAATAATATATACTGCAATAGCCGTTCTTACAGCCGGGTTTGAGAAAAATAATCCGGTTGAAGACAGGGGGCTTATTAATTGTATAGAAAGACTTGCTGCTACTAATAAATTGGTAAGTATAGTAAAATAACTGAAGAAATTAAAAACTGCTTCCTGGATGCTTAGACCGTTTTCAGGAGCATTGCTGATAAGGATGTAAAGTTGAAGACCGAGGGAAAACCAGCCAATAACAGCAATGAAAGCCATTAGTATTCTCATGAATTACATTTTGATCGGGGTTCTCTGTTTATCCTGGTAATTTAATCAGGCTAAGAGTTAAAAATAACTTGCCTGGAGCAAATAAACAATGCCTCTATTTCTTACGTAATTCGAGTAATATGGTTTTTTCTTTTGCAGGTTGATCGCATAAGGCTTTGCCTGATGTATTATCGCTGATTATGTATATAGTACCGTTGCTATCTACCGTAATTCCCTCAAGATTCATGCTATAATCCTGGTCTTTAAATTGGTTTGAAGTTTCTGAAAAATTTTCAACAGGGATATTTTTTAACGAGGCGAAAGATAAGTTGCCTGTACTGTCAATATCTATTGATTCAATGAATTGTTTTCTGAGCTTACCTTTTGAGAAAGATTTAAGGCAGATTAGTTTTCCGTTCTCACTATCCACACAAATATCAGAGTATCTCCATTGGGGGTTTTCTAAAGGCAATTCGATCACAGATTCGTATTTCAGCATGATAGATGAGCTGTCAGAAGTTACCTCAATACTAAAAGTGTATACCTGTGATACGGTCATGTCCTCATTTCTTTCCCGCAGCAGGTAGAACTTGTTATGTTTTTCATTAGCAGCAACACCTTCCATTCCATCTCCACTTTTTGATTTGGCAGGTAGAGGAATCGATGTTTGAACTGGTTTTGTATCTCCATTTTTTGGATTCACCGAATAAATCGCTGCAACATTTTCTGATACCAGGTACAAATTCCCCTTATAGGATGTCATTCCTTCCATCTCAAAATTCTGTGGCACTTGTATCGAAATACTATGGGAAACAGTCTTTTTTTCCGGATCAAAGGAAAATACCACCGGGCATCGTTCTGATGCCATATATAATCTGCCGTCCAGGTATTTCATTCCGGATATACAAACTTGCTTGTCTAGTTCGGCCGGTAATGGGACATTGTTAATCCCATACATGAATAGTTGAGGAGGTTGGGCAACGGTATTAATTACACAGAATACACTTGCAATCAGAAAACCTTTTTTCAGCATACGAAATATTTTTATCACTATACTTCCGGTTTGTATTGACCGGGATTTACAGACGCCGGGTTAATTACAAAGGTTGTAGCAGGATTGTGGTGTAAGATAACAACTTTTGCTAAATTTAGTATCAGTTAGGGGCTGACCCAGATGCCAATAGTTATTTCTTTGTACTTAAGAAAAGAGGAGAAAGGTCATTATTCAGTATTAGCCTGAATTTTAAATACATTTAGCAATGAAAATGAACAGGATAAGCAGTTTTTGTATATTATTTTTCCTTGGGGTGTTTGATGCACAGTCACAATCCTTCAAAAAACTGCATGAAAACGCAATACTGGTGGATACTCATAATGATTGCCTTACATCTTTGACACTTGAAGGGAAAGATATTGCTTCAAAACTTACGGTGGGACATAGCGATTTATACAGGTGGAAGAAAGGGGGACTTGATGTACAGTTTTTTTCTATCTGGACAGATAAAACTTCAAGAAATAAAGAAGGGTTTTATAAAGATGCTGTCGAGGAGATAGACTCTCTTCACCACATTATTCTTCGTAACCCAGATAAGATGACTTTTGCAACTACTTACCGGGAAGTAAAAAAAAGGGCTCATAAAGGCAAGTTGGTCTCACTAATAGGAGTTGAAGGTGGTCACATGATAGAGGAAGATATGGCCAAAATTGACAGTTTATATTCTAAAGGAATGAGATACCTGACTCTTACCTGGAATAATAGCACTGGCTGGGCTTCGAGTGCTATGGATGAAACGCTTAACCCTGATAAGCTAAAACAAAAAGGATTGACGGAGTTTGGAAAACAAATTGTGCGCCGGATGAATGAGTTGGGGATTATTGTAGATCTTTCTCATGCCGGGGAGCAGACATTTTATGATGCGATAGCCGAAACGAAGAAACCGGTTTTACTTTCCCATAGTTCTGTATGGAGTATTTGCCCTGTCTTTCGAAACGTAAAGGATGAGCAGATAAAAGCGGTAGCAAAAAATGGAGGAGTTATTTGTATAAATTTTTATTCAGGGTTTATCAGTAAGGAGTATGATCAGCGCCAGTCTTTTCTCAATAATGTTGTTAAGGATTCTGTACAAAGGATATTACTGAATGAGAGCAAGGATGATTCAATTATTATGAAGAAGAAATGGGATCATTTTTATGATTCTTCTATGAATGCCATCAGGCCATCTTTGGCCCAACTCGTTGATCATATAGATCATATAGTTAAACTTGTTGGTGATAGTTACGTAGGAATTGGCTCGGATTATGATGGAGTAAGCTCTGTGCCGGTGGGGCTTGAAGATGTTACTACTTATCCAAAAATTACAGAAGAGTTGGTACGAAGAGGGTATTCTAACCGCTCTATTAAAAAAATACTAGGTAATAATGTTCTTCGGGTGATGAAAGCAAATTTTAAATAAAAATAAACCCCGGATCACCGGGGTTTATTTTACATATAGGGTTTTCATTATCTCAGAAAAAGCATCTCTCGGTATTTTGGTAAATACCACTCCCTGTCATCTACTAATATTTCGAGTTTGTCTACATGATACCTGATTGCATCAAAGAAGGTATCTTTTACCTGGCTTTGATAAGCAATAGCTTTTGTCCTTGTATTATCCATGTTGTTGCAAACTTTCCTGGCTTCTATCATTTTTTCTACCAGGTCACTTGTTTTATTGATATGTTCGGATATCTTTTCAAGTATTTGTTTTTGGTTGGCAAAGCCGGTTTCGGGTATACCAGCTTCTTTCAGCCCACGAATATTATTTGATAATAAATTTTGATATCGTATTGCAACAGGTAATATATGACTGGTTGCCAGTTCTCCCATAATACGGCTCTCAATCTGAACTTTCTTAATATACTTTTCCAGTTCTATTTCATGTCTCGCTTCCAGTTCCTGGTGGCTGTAAATATTGTTTTCTTCAAACAGGTGTTTTGCTTTTTCGGTTACCATAGCGTCTAAAGCAAGTGGAGTGGTTTTTACATTTGGCAGACCTCTTTTTTCAGCCTCTTTCGCCCATGCTTCACTATACCCATCTCCCTCAAATAATACCTTTTCACTATCAACAATATATTGGCGAATGACATGCATGATAGCAATTTCTTTCTTTTCACCTTTTTCAATCAATGCATCTACTTCTTTTTTGAACTTTTTCAGTGTGGCTGCCATGATAGTGTTAAGTACTGTCATCGGATTAGCACAGTTAGCAGTAGAACCAACGGCACGGAACTCAAATTTATTACCGGTAAAGGCAAATGGTGAAGTACGGTTACGATCTGTATTATCCATCAGCAACTCAGGAATGCTCTTATGGATATCGATCTTTAACAAACTCTCATCAGTTTCATCCATTTTATCAGACACTCTTTCTTTCACATCCTGTAATACTTTTGAAAGATATTGCCCGATAAATACAGATATAATTGCAGGAGGTGCTTCGTTAGCGCCCAGGCGATGATCGTTGGGTGCCGAGGCTATTGATGCTCTCAGGATATCAGCATAGTCATGAACGGCTTTGATGGTGTTTACAAAGAATGTAAGAAACATCAGGTTCGTCTTCGGCGTCTTTCCGGGTGCCAAAAGATTTACTCC
>CAZTKV010000002.1:34181-39673 GCA_964614285.1 uncultured Chitinophaga sp.
TTCGCTATTTGGTTTGCAACAGCACGGTCAATTTTATGGCCGGCCTTAATAGAGGACTGCAAACTTTTGTAAGCTTCATCACTCAAGAATTCCCGGGCAGTTTTCAGTGTAAAAACATTGCTGCCAAATATCCCGGTTATTTTGGCAGAACCGTCAACTTTTACATCAGTTTTGGTTGCTAAATTGTGAATTGCATTAAATCGAAGTGACATATAATGTGATTTTGAGCAAAGCAACTGATTTATGACAATTATTCCAATTTTTTATACCTGAAATGAGACTGAAAGGGGAAAAAATGTGATAAAATCAATTATTTAAATCCATTTTGGGGTTGATTTTCTACGAATTAAAAATATTATTATTTTTTTTAATACTTCTAAATAGATAATCAGAAATCCTGCTCCAGTCTATCTGAGCGACCATGGGGATTACCAGAAGTGGTATAACAATGCTTCGATAGCGGACAATTGCTCCCAGGTTATTATTGCTAAATCCAATTGCCAGTAATACTGAGAAGGAAAAGAAAAGACAGAAATTGATAAGGTTCTTTGCTTGTACACTATTCTTTCGCCATAACATGAAAATAATAAGTAAAATTAGAAGTAGCCCTACTTCTACCGCTGCCGCCAACGATAAGATATGATGTACATCACTTGGATAAGGTCTCATTGCAGAAAGTGTTACCGCCTGGGGAGTGTTCTTCAAAAAACTGATAGCAGTAGGTTCCAGTTGCTTTATTGGTACAGAGGAGGTGCCAATTAACTTAATAAACTCCTGTTGTTTGTTAGCTACAGCCTTTGGAAAGTCAAGTGTTGGGCTGATGTACCTAGCTGTGAAAAAAAGTATACAGAAAAGCAGGTATAGAGAGACAAATATTGCAAGACCTTTTTTGGGCCAATGATTAGCAATAACCCATGTTATTATTGCGGGAAGGACTATCACAAACAAAAAATTGCGGAGTGTAAGTATAAGCAGAAGGCCTGTAAGCAGCATCACTATTCTTTTGAAGCCATATTTTTTTTGTTTATTTCCAAAATATATGCTGTAGATCACAAAAGCAATACCGGTGAAAATAAGTCCTTCCTTATGTATGCCGCTTGTCCAATACAAAAATGAAGGTATCAGGAATGTAGCCAGCAATATGGTCATTATTTTCCCGGGAAAAACATCATCCATTACCCTGAAAATCGCTATGGCTCCAAACAGCGTAATAAAGGAATAAAAAATCACATTAACATAATAATGACCAAAACTGAGTATATTAAGCAGCGATAGAAATTTTATAAGGATATTACCTTTCAGGTCATTCCAGTAAGAATCTGTTGTATCGAAAAACCTTGAGAATCCACTTTCGTACGGGTCACGGAAAAGATTACTCAGGTATTCCACCGGGTCAGTCTGCATCAGTTGATATTCCTGCAAACTTTCTACATGAAATCGCCACGTATCCCACATTTGGGCAAAGCCGCCATAGTAAATCCCGATCCAGCCGTAAAATATCCCGGCTATTATTTTGAGTAAAAAAATAATGACAAGCTGTGGTCTGCTAAGTCCTGATAGGGTAAAGAATTTTACTTTGGTAACCAGCCAGGCAAATAAGATAAGATATCCAACAAAAAGAAGATACTCCAAAGCTCTTGGTTTATCCCGCAAAATAGCCATTATTGCCGTGACTGTCAGCATAAAGTTGACAAGTTTGGTGTATCCGGTGATCGGCAATCTGTAAATTTGCGACTCAATAGTAAACCGTATGGAAGTAACAGTAAAAACCGCTCAACAGCTACGATTAACAGCCGAAGAATTTGAACTGATAAAACAAAAACTGGGGCGAACTCCCAACTTTAATGAACTCTGTGCATTCTCAGGTATGTGGAGTGAACACTGTAGTTATAAAAATTCTATCAAATGGTTAAAAACATTACCGAGGGAGGGTGGCCGAATGCTTGTGAAAGCTGGTGAAGAAAATGCCGGATTGATGGATATCGGTGATGGACTTGGTGTGGTATTTAAAATCGAATCGCACAACCATCCTTCTGCTATTGAACCTTTCCAGGGTGCAGCCACAGGTGTCGGGGGGATTCACAGAGATATTTTCACAATGGGTGCAAGACCAATTGCTGCTTTAAATTCACTTCGTTTCGGAAACCTGGAAGAAGATAAAACTCAGCATTTACTATCAGGTGTGGTACATGGTATTGGTCACTATGGAAACTGTTTTGGTGTGCCAACTGTTGGGGGCGAAATTTATTTCGATGAATGTTATCATACTAATCCATTGGTGAATGCGATGAGTGTGGGTATTGTAAGAGCTGGAGAAACTGTTTCTGCTACCGCTCTTGGAAAAGGTAATCCTGTCATGTTTGTAGGAAGTGCTACGGGTAAGGATGGAATTGGGGGAGCTTCATTTGCATCTGCAGATATTACAGCCGAAAGTGCACAGGATTTACCCGCCGTGCAAGTGGGTGACCCATTCCAGGAAAAGAAATTACTGGAAGCTTGTCTGGAAGTAATACAAACAGGAGCAGTAGTAGGTATGCAGGACATGGGTGCTGCAGGAATTATTTGTTCTACAGCTGAGATGAGTGCCAAAGGTGAAGTGGGAATGAGAATTGATCTTGATAAAGTGCCTGCCCGGCAAAAAAATATGAAGACATGGGAATTGTTGCTGAGTGAAAGCCAGGAAAGAATGTTGCTGGTGGCAGAAAAAGGAAGAGAGGAGGACGTAAAAAAAGTGTTTGAGAAATGGGATTTACCTTGCTCTGTGATCGGCGAAGTAACTGATGATGGTAAGCTTGACTTTTATATGAATGGCCAGCTCGATGCTTCTATTCCGGCATATGAATTAGTATTAGGCGGCGGCGCCCCGCAGTATGAAAGAGAGTATAGCGAGCCAACATATTTTGCTGAAATAAAAAAATTTAACCCCGATTCAATTCCGGTTCCGGAAGATTTAAAAGCAGTAGCAGAGCAGATAGTTGAGCTCCCTTCAATCGCATCCAAAAGGTGGATATATAATCAATATGATAGTATGGTAGGTACTAATAATACTTCTACCAATACTCCGACAGACGCAACAGTGGTATTGGTAAAAGGCACGAGGAAGGGAATAGCAATGACAACCGATTGTAACAGCCGTTATGTTTTTGCAGATCCATATAAAGGAACCATGATAGCGGTGAGTGAGGCGGCGAGAAATATTGTTTGTAGTGGTGGTCAGCCATTAGGTGTTACCAACTGTTTAAATTTTGGAAATCCCTATGATCCGGAAGTGTATTACCAGTTTGTTTATGCAATAAAAGGTATGGGAGAGGCTTGCCGGAAGTTTGATACACCTGTTACCGGCGGAAACGTAAGTTTTTACAATCAGAATCCTGATGGCCCGGTTTATCCTACACCAACAATTGGAATGGTTGGTCTTCTTGAGGATGTAAGTAAGAAAATGACATTAGATTTTAAAGAAGCAGGAGATATCATTTTATTGATTGGGTCATCAGGAGACGACATTAATTCGTCGCAGTACCTGAGTAAGATATGCGGTGTTGAATTTTCTCCGTTGCCGCATTTCGACCTGGAGGAAGAGTATGTGCTGCAACAAAAAATAACTGAACTGATCAGTAAGGGGTTAATTGAGTCAGCTCATGATGTCAGCGAAGGCGGATTATTTGTCACGTTACTCGAGTCGTCTTTCAATAATATTCTTGGTTTTGATGTAGTAGCAAATGATTACAATACAAGGAAGGATGCACAATGGTTTGGTGAAAAGCAAAGCAGGGTGGTGGTGTCTGTTAAAAAGGAGAAACTGGAAGCAGTGAAGAAAGTTTTGAGCAATCATTCATTTGAGGAATTAGGTATGGTAACAGACGGCTCAGTGGAAGTGGATGGTATGGAGTGGGGGCATATTGAAGACTGGAAAGAAAAATATGATTCGGCAATTGAGAATTATTTATCAAAAGAGGAAGCTGGCTCAGCACTAAGTTCTATATGATGGAAAAAAGCAAAACAATTTTGTTAACGGGAGCAGCAGGTTTTATCGGCAGCTACCTGCTTGGATTCCTGAATAAGCAAGGGTATGCCAATATTATTATTGTTGATGATTTTAGTGAAGAGGACAAGTGGTTCAATTTCGACTCCAAACAATTTACTGCTAAGGTAGAAAGGGAAGAACTATTTGATTGGTTGAAAAGAGAAGACCCCAAAATTGATTTCGTATTTCACCTGGGTGCCAGAACTGATACGACTGAGTTTGATTACTCCATTCATGAAAAACTGAATCTTGAGTATTCAAAAAGTATCTGGAATTATTGTACAGAGAAAAATATCCCGCTGGTCTATGCATCTTCTGCGGCTACATATGGAAGTGGTGAACTGGGTTACAAAGATGATCATGAGCTTGTCGGAAAGTTACAGCCCCTAAATCCTTACGGAGTTTCTAAAAATGAGTTTGATAAATGGGTGCTTCGGCAAGTTCAGGAAAAGTCAGCAGCCCAACCACCATCCTGGGCAGGTTTAAAATTCTTCAATGTGTACGGCCCTAATGAATATCATAAAGGCAGGATGGCCAGTGTGATATTTCATTCTTTTAACCAGATTAAATCAACGGGGAAAGTTAAGCTGTTCAGATCTCACCGCCCGGATTTCAAAGATGGTCAGCAACTCCGTGATTTCATTTATGTGAAGGATGTGGCAAAGGTTTGCTATTGGCTGATGGGGCATGCTTTCACATCGGGATTGTATAATCTCGGCACAGGTAAAGCAAGGACTTTTGAAGACCTGGTAAAAGCAACTTTTGCAGGAATAGGAAAAGAACCAGTGATAGAATATATCGATATGCCTGAAGATATCAGGGATAAATACCAGTATTTCACCGAAGCAGATATGAGCAAACTCCGCAATGCAGGATATAAGGATAGCTTTTATGCACTGGAGGAAGGAGTTGGGGAGTATGTAAAAAATTTCCTGTCATTGAAGAAATATTATTAATATAAAAGGAGCAACAAAAGTTACTCCTTTTATATATCTCAAAAATGAAAAAGCATGTTATTTCTTTGGTGTTACTACAGCATCAATAACATGGATCACACCGTTGCTTGCTGCAAGATCAGCAGCAGTTACATTTGCCCCGTCAATCATTACTTTACCATCCTTGATGGATACTGTTAATTCTGCACCCTGAACAGTTTTTACTTTCTGGCCGTCCTTCAGGTCAGCCGCTTTTACGGCACCGGCAACTACATGGTAGGTTAAAATGCTGGTTAAGTCTGCTTTATTTTCAGGTTTTAATAAGCCGTCAACTGTACCCGCAGGTAATGCATTAAAAGCAGCATTGGTTGGCGCAAATACAGTGAATGGACCGACACCTTTTAAGGTTTCTACAAGACCCGCTGCTTTTACAGCAGCTACCAATGTGCTGTGATCAGCAGAAGCGGCGGCTACATCAACAATATCTTTTGGTGCTTCAGCCGGAGGAGCCATTGGCTCTTCTTTTGAAACGG
>CAZTKV010000002.1:39773-52991 GCA_964614285.1 uncultured Chitinophaga sp.
GGTGGAAATTTAGGTGCATCTATTGCAGATGGATTGATCATGAGTGAATTCAGCCGCCCGGTTGAATTATCAATTACCCGTCGTAACCTTTCAGCGTTGGGCCGTTTTGCAGAAAGAGGCTGTATGGTGCATAGTGATAACAAGAAAGCTGTTCGTGACAGTGAAGTGATCATTCTGGCAGTGAAGCCTTATAACTATGCCGATATTGTTAAAGAAATTAAACCGTTATTAAATCCTAAAAAGCACATTGTGATATCTGTTATCACAGGTGTGTGGATTCAGCAATTGCAAAAAGCAATCGGTAAACCTGTACCAGTTATCAGGGCTATGCCGAATACGGCTATCGCCATTCAGCAAAGCATGACCTGCCTGTCACATGCTGGTACATCAGTTACACAATTAAATTATATACAGCAGTTGTTTGATCAGCTAGGTAAAACAGTGATGATTGATGAAAAACTGATGGATGCCGCCACAGTGTTGGGTGCTTGTGGCACTGCGTATGCGATGCGTTATATCCGGGCCAACATTCAAGGTGGTATCGAAATAGGGTTCGATGCAACAACTGCCTCACTCATTGCAGCGCAAACCATCAAAGGAGCTGCGGAACTTCTTTTGGAAAAGGGCACCCACCCGGAACATGAGATCGATAAGGTAACCACTCCAAAGGGGTGCACCATTGCCGGACTTAATGAAATGGAACACCAGGGGTTCAGCTCTTCGTTAATAAGAGGGTTGGTGGCAAGTTATAATAAGATTATAAAGGATTGAGATTTTTACTGTTTATACACCATACCATCCTTCATTACAAACACAACTTTGCCAAAAGCCTTTGAGTCTTTCAGCGGATCGCCATCTACAGCAACAATATCGGCGAGTTTGCCCGCTTCAATACTCCCGAGTTTGTCTTTTTCGCCTAACAGATCAGCGGCGCTGATAGTCGCTGACTTAATAGCATCCATAGGTGTCATTCCCGCATCAATCATATAACCAAACTCCAGCCAGTTCATTCCATGTTTATATACTCCGGCATCAGTCCCGAAGGCAATTTTAACTCCTGCTTTATAGGCTTTGGCAAAAGTTTTTTGAATTTGCGGACCAGTTTCCAGTGCTTTGGGTACCACTACCGGGGGATAATATCCCGGTATTTTGGCAGAGTCGCCGACTGCTTTTCCAGCAGTGATGGTAGGTACGTACCAGGTACCATGTTTTTTGAACAACTCAATTGTTTCATCATCCATAAAAGTGCCATGCTCAATGGAATTCACTCCGGCCCTGATAGCTCTTTTCATACCTTCTTCCCCATGAGCATGAACGGCCACTTTAAAACCATAATCTTTTGCTGTCTTTACAATAGCTTCTATTTCATCTTCAAAAAATTGTGGGTTCTTACCACTTTTGGCTACACTAAGTACACCACCAGTCGCGGTGATTTTTATCAGGTCTGAACCATCCTTATAACGTTGTCTTACGGCCTGCCGGCATTCTTCCGCTCCGTTTGCCACTCCTTCAGCGGGTCCGGGATCACCCATCAGCTCTTTTTTGTAACCATTAGTAGGATCTGCATGTCCGCCTGTTGTGGCTATTGACTTTCCTGCCGTGTATACCCTGGGGCCTTTTATTATTCCCTTATTGATGGCATTTCGTAAAGAAATATTTACGCCGGAACCTCCCAGGTCCCTGACGGTAGTGAATCCGGCCATTAATGTTATCTCAGCATACTTTACTGATTGAAAAGCATAATCAGCAGGGTTAAAGGTGTAGGTTTCCAGGTAGCGGTTAGGATTGGTTTCATGCTCCATATGCACATGCATATCGATCCAGCCCGGCGTCACGGTTTTGGTTTTAAGATCGATCGTTTTATCGGAAACACCTGCTATTGTAAAGCCGGCCTGTACAGCGGTTATCTTATTTTTTTCCACCACAATTGTCATATTCTTTCTGGGCTCATCAGATACACCATCAATCAGGGTGCCGCACCAGATATAGGTTTTTTGAGAAAGAAGATTGAGGGTAATCAACAATACAAGAACAAGAAGCGCAGATTTTTTCATGATGATTTTATTTCCTCACTAAAATACCGGCTTTTTTCCACATGCCTTTTATTGAATTTTTATGCCCGGGAAATTTCTTTTACCTTTACATGACCTCCCGGAGTTTTTTCTTTTTGCAGACTTCCGATGGTCAATAGGGTGGGGCAAATTTTCAGTCTTTAATTTACTTTTTGTGCAGTTGTTGATTTCGGTTTCCCGGAATTAATTGTTTTTTATTATTGCCTTTCCTGAAGTATAAAATATAAAATTGACCATACAATGGCTAAGTACATTTTTGTTACCGGTGGTGTTACTTCTTCTTTAGGAAAGGGCATTATAGCAGCATCTCTTGCCAAATTATTACAGGCAAGGGGTTTAAGGGTTACAATCCAGAAGTTTGATCCATATATAAATGTTGATCCGGGTACGTTGAATCCTTATGAACACGGCGAATGCTTTGTGACAGAGGATGGAGCCGAAACCGATCTTGACCTTGGTCATTATGAAAGATTCTTGAATATTTTTACTTCCCAGGCAAATAATGTTACCACAGGCCGCATTTATCAAACGGTTATTAATAAAGAAAGAGAAGGGGCTTATTTGGGAAAAACCGTGCAGGTAGTTCCGCATATTACTGATGAAATAAAAAGAAGAATGCAATTGCTGGGTCAAACAGGAGAGTATGATATAGTGATTACTGAAATTGGAGGAACGGTGGGTGATATTGAAAGTTTACCTTTTGTGGAAGCTGTTCGCCAGTTGCAATGGGAGTTACCGGAAGAGGATTCTGTGGTGGTTCACCTGACTTTAATTCCTTACCTGAAAGCTGCAAAAGAATTAAAAACCAAACCGACTCAGCATAGTGTAAGGATGCTAAGCCAGGAGGGAGTGCACCCTGATATTATTGTTTGTCGGACAGAAAAAACATTATCACCTGAACTGAGGAGAAAAATAGCTTTGTTCTGCAATGTGAAGCAGGAGGCAGTGATTGAGGCTGCTGATGCACCCACAATATATGAAGTGCCGGTATTAATGATGCGGGAAGGGTTGGATAAGATTGTGCTTAAAAAGATGAACATTACGGGGTATAAAGAACCGGAATTATCAAAATGGAAAGAATTTCTTGATAAATTAAAATATCCTAAAGGAAAAGTTGCGATTGGGCTTATTGGGAAATATATTGAATTACAGGACGCCTATAAATCAATTCTTGAATCCTTTATACATGCTGGTGCTATTAATGAGTGCCAGGTACAGATAGTAAACGTACACAGTGAGTTTATCACAGATGATAATGTGAGTGAAAAACTGGCAGGATTAGACGGGTTATTAGTAGCTCCCGGTTTTGGTCATCGAGGCGTTGAAGGTAAAATTGTGGCAGTGAAATTTGCCAGGGAAAATGGCTTACCTTTTTTCGGGATATGCCTGGGAATGCAAATGGCAGCTATCGAATTTGCAAGGAATGTACTGGGCTTAAAAGATGCCCATTCAACAGAAATGAACCCCGAAACAAAAGAACCAGTAATTGACCTGATGGAGGAGCAAAAAAAAGTGACAGCAAAAGGAGGTACAATGCGGCTTGGTTCATATCCCTGTGAAATAAAAGCCGGGTCACT
The DNA here is from genome assembly GCA_964614285.1 of uncultured Chitinophaga sp. GTDB lineage: Bacteria > Bacteroidota > Bacteroidia > Chitinophagales > Chitinophagaceae > JJ008. The sequence goes on from CAZTKV010000002.1 coordinate 43,423, forward strand.
TGCTGAAAGAATTTATGGTACTGCTACAATAAGCGAAAGGCATCGCCATCGATGGGAATTCAATAATAAATACCTTGAACAGTTTGAGAATGCAGGAATGATCGCCAGCGGTAAAAACCCCGGAACCGGTCTGGTTGAAATAATCGAGCTTTCCAGGCACCCATTCTTTATCGGTGTTCAATACCATCCTGAGTTAAAAAGCACAGTAGAAAACCCGCAACCAATTTTTGTACATTTCGTAAAAGCTGCAAAGGCTTTCGCTGAAAAGAAAATAGAGGTCAAAAACCCTCTTTTGCAAAGCGAAATGATATAAATGCCGTCGGATAGTACCCGGAAAGCAGTACACTGAATTTCAGCAGGAGAGCTCCGGTCTGTTTACCCTATCTTTGCCCTCTTTAAATTTTTTCTGAGAATGAAGTTTGATCGTAATACCGTCATCGGTTTTGTGGTATTAGCCGCCCTTTTCTTTGGCTATTTTTATTACACTAACCAGGAACAGGCTGCTTTCCGTAAACAAAAGGCAAAGGAAGAGTTTGTCAAGGATTCAATTGCTAAAGCTAATAAACCCCCTGTGGATACACTGGCGCAAAAAATTGATTCAGCCCGGGCTGATACAATCCGGAAATTAGCTAATGCCGGTGGGTTTAAAGATGCAGCAAATGGTTCTGAGCAACTGGTGTATGCCGAAAATGAGTTAATGAAAATCACTTTTACCAGCAAAGGGGGCCAGGTTAAAAAAGTGGAACTAAAGGAGTTTAAAGGCCTTGATAGTAATTTACTGCGATTGGCAGCATCAGATTTCGACAAAATCAGTTATCCTATAAATACTGCAGCGAATCAAAGTGCACAAACAGCCGATCTGTATTTCTCAAAGATTGATTCTTCCAAAAATGCGGATGGTAGTAAGAGTATTTGGTTTACAATAAACTCTTCAGATAGTACAGCTTCTTCTGCCATCACACACAAGTTTACTATTAAGCCAAAAGATTACATGGTTGATTTTAATGTAGAGCTTGTTGGTGCTGATAAATTGCTGACGCAAGGAAATATGAACCTATCATGGCAGTATGCAGCAGCACAGCAGGAATCAGATATTGATTTTGAAAAGCAAAATACCCAGGTAGGATATGTAGAAGATGGCAGTTTTGATTATCATACCATAGGACGTAAAAGTAGTAAGGATTTTGACGAACCTGTAAACTGGATTGGTGTAAGGCAACGTTTCTTTTTTACCATACTTCTTGCAAAGAATAATTTTTCGTCTGGTAAGATGGAATGGACAATACCACCTGATTCTGCCAAAACTTTAGTCCGTTCCACTGCCAATATGAAAGTGCAATTACCTGTTGCAACAACTTCTAATGCAGACTTTAGTATTTATTATGGTCCGTCCGATTATCACATTTTAAAACGTTATGATCTTAAGTTTGAGAAGCTGGTGAACCTGGGCCAAGGTATGTATGCATTCGTCAGGCCGCTGAACAAATTTGTCATACTCCCTATTTTCGATTTTATGAGGAGTTTAAGCGGCAGTAGTTTGGGTCTTGCCATTGCGCTGCTTACTTTATTTATTCGCCTTTTGATTTCTCCTCTTACTTATTCTAGTTATTTAAGTGGTGCAAAAATGAAGGCACTGCGCCCTGAAATCGCAAAACTGAGGGAAAGGCTTGGTGGAGATCAGCAGGCTATGAGCATGGAACAAATGAAGCTCTTCCGGGAAGCTGGTGTTAATCCGCTTGGTGGTTGTATACCCGCCTTATTACAGATACCTATATTCTTTGCTCTATTCAGTTTCTTTAATTCCGAAGTCAGTCTGCGTGGTGCAGAATTTCTCTGGGCGAATGATCTGGCAGCTTATGATGATCCCATCAAATTTGGATTCAATATCCCATTACTTGGTAGTCACCTGAGTTTATTTAACATTACCGCTGCCGCTACGAGTTTCCTTATTTCCTGGTATAGCATGAGTATGACACCGGATCAGAGCAACCCGGTTATGAAGTACTTGCCATATATTTTCCCGGTTTTCCTGTTATTCTTCTTTAACAAGCTTCCATCGGCATTGACCTGGTATTATACAGTTTCAAACCTAGTTACACTGGCCTTACAGTTTGTGATTCAGAATTATATTATTGATCATGATAAAATTCTGGCTAAAATCGAGGAGAACCGGAAAAAGCCAAAAACGAAGTCTAAGTGGCAGGAAAGGATGGAACAAATGCAGGAGCAGCAAAAAAGATTGAAAGAAACGCAGCAGAAGAATAAACGCTGATTTTAGTTAAAATACTCATAAGAAGAACCGGGTCTTGGCTTTGATGACCCGGTTTTTTTATTTAAGCAACTTATTAGCTAAATTGGCACGTCTTTTACTATATAATAACTGTACTAACACAATGAAAAGGATATATAACATATTCGCTGTATTTTTCTTACTGATGGTTTCTTTTGAACTGCAGGCACAAAGGCGATTGACAGAAGCTACTATCTCGTATGATATTGTTATTAATACCAGTAACAAAACACCCCAGGCTGCCGACCTGCTGGATGGTGCTACCAGTGTGATCTACCTCAAAGGGGGATCCAGCCGTTCTGATATGATAAGTTCATTAGGGACGCAAGCAACTATAGTAGATGGCAAAACAGGAGATGTAACAGTGCTCAAGGAGTACGGGGAGCAAAAGTATATGATTCAAATGACCCGGGATAACTGGAAGGAATCAAACAAAAAGTATGAGGGAATAACATTCTCGTATGTAGAAGAATACAAAACAATTGCAGGGTATAATTGTCAGAAAGCTGTTGGAACGCTTACTGATGGAAGCACTTTCAATGTTTATTTTACCAAAGACCTGGTTCCGGTAAATAAGGATTTTCAGTACCTGAATAAAAACCTCCCTGGTCTTGCTATGCAGTATGAAGCATCGCTCGGTACCATGCTGGTTACATATACTGTTTCAAATATCAATTTCAATCCGGTGCAGCAAGCAAAATTTGATCTGCCCAAATCCGGGTACAGGGTAATGACTTATGAAGAAAGTAAAGGGGGGAGAAATTAATTTCTCTTAAGCTGGCGATTGCCGATATCTATCTTAACATTATTAAGAATAACTTTTTTCTTAAGAGGGACGATAAAAGTTGTTTTACCTTTTTGAACAGTAACAACCGTGTTGAGGCGTATATACTTTCTTTCGTTCTCTGTATTGATAACATTATTGCCCCGATAATTGTAGCCTGAGCGAAGAGAGAACGAACCAGGTTTGGTGGCGGTTTTATTAGAAAGCAAAGATTTCTTTGGGAGGTCTGATTTCTTATTACCATCACCCAAGGTAGCAAAAGCACCTGCGAAACTGCAAGCAAGCAAAATAATTGCTGCAAACAACTTTGCACTATTCTTCCATAATATAGTCAGTATGGGATGGTTCATTGTTTACAAAAATAAAGACAAAAACGAATATAAAAAAAACCGTTCGTCCAGAACTTTAATACTTTATTAACGCTGAAGATTGCAAAATGTTACATCCAGGTCCACGAAAAATCAGGTATTTTGCACATATGGGGAAAACTACTCTCTTTTTTAGCCAGCTTTTTTAGCTTAACTTGTTGGAAATAATTGAATTCAGGGGGCAAAGGGATTTTGCTGTCTGACAGGCTCTTTAAAAAGGTTTGCTCACTAAATGACCGGAACTCATGCAAGAAAATCCTTACCGGGAAGACAGGGAACTGATACGGGAACTGCTCAGACAATACGAGAATCTGAAAAATGGCCACAGCCATTCATTTATAGAGGAGGATGCTTTCGAAAAGATCATAGATCATTATCAGGAAAGGGAAGACCTCGTCAGGGCCATGGAAGCTGCTGAAATTGGCAGCGAACAATTCCCATATTCATCACTTTTGCTCATAAAAAAGGCGGATATTTTATTGGCTTATCGCCGCTACAAAGAAGCCCTGGATGTCTTAGAGCAGGCATCACTGCTAGACAGTACTGATATTAATCTTTATATCCTTAAAACCGATGCATACTTGGCATTGGATCAGCAGGAAAAAGCAGTTATACTTCTGGAAGAAGCACTTTCATTTTTTGAAGGGGAGGAAAGAATTGAGCTTTTGTTTGAATTGGCAGATGTGTATGATGATTATGAAGATTTTGATAAAGTATTTGATTGTCTTAAGCTTATTCTTGAGGATGACCCTAATAATGAAGAGGCATTATATAAAATATGCTTCTGGACTGACTTTACTGGCCGCAATGAAGAAGGAATAAGATTGCATCAAATCATAATTGATGAGTATCCCTATAATGAATTAGCCTGGTTTAATCTGGCAGCTGCATACCAGGGATTGAAATTATATGAGAAGGCTATCGACGCATACAAGTATGCTATTACAATAGAAGAGAAATTTGATTATGCCTACCGGAACATGGGAGATGCTTATATCCGGTTAAGGAAATACAAAGAAGCAATAGAAGCGTTGGAAAAAGTAAATGAGCTGGCAAAACCGGAAGATGTGATTTTTGAGGCTATCGGTTATTGCTATGAAAGAATGAAGAATCATGCACAGGCAAGGTTCTATTATCGCAAAGCATCGCACCTGAGACAGGATGACAGTAAGCTATTTTACAAAATTGCCTGCACTTATTATAATGAAGGAAATTGGACGGCATGTATCAAACAACTGGAAACAGCCCTAAAGCTTCATCGCCTTCAACCGGAGTATAACCTGCTGGCAGGGGAGTGTAAAATACAATTGGGTTTGTTCCGGGATGCCATACAGTATTTTACAAATGCAGTGCGGCTTCGCCCAAAAAATGCCGGGGGATGGGAGGCGTTAATACGTTGTTTGTACAAAGCAGGGTTTTATGAAGAGGCATTGGAACAAACACAGGCTGCGCTGTATGCCACTAACAGCAAACCACTCTTTATTTTTTATAAAGCTGCAGTTCTATTTGCAACAGTGAAAGCAAAGGAAGCTATAATTCAACTTGAATTGGCGATGGAGAAAGCTCCAAAGTTATTAAAGAAGTTTGTTGAGCTGAACCCGGCTATTCTCCAAAATCAGCAGGTGGTTGATCTGCTGGCAAGATTTAAAAGAAATAAATCAATTTGACGGGATTTAAGGTATTTGGAATCATTATTTCTCTGGTCATTCTTCCCTATTTTTGCCGCCATCACAATTAGCGATTACATTCAAATAGTACAAGTATGAATTTTAATTTATCTCAGATCCCTGACAGAAAGCAAAAACCAAGACAGTCCGGCCTTACCATGGTAATGGATAAGGGCCTGAGTATAGAAGAAGCAAAAAACTTTCTGAGTGTTTCGCATCCGCATGTAGATATTGTAAAACTTGGATTTGGCACTTCTTTCGTTACACCAAACCTGAGAGAAAAACTTGAAGTGTACCGTGCATATGATATTCCTGTTTATTTTGGAGGAACATTATTTGAAGCGTTTCTCATCCGAAACCAATTTGAAGATTATATAAACGTATGTAAAGATTACAGTATTACATATATGGAAGTAAGTGATGGATCTGTAACTATTCCCCATGCAGAAAAATGTGGATACATAGAAAAACTGACCAAGCACGGCACGGTGCTTAGCGAAGTGGGCAGTAAGGATGCAGCACATATCATCCCTCCGTATAAGTGGATCGAGTTGATGAAAGCAGAATTAGAAGCAGGTTCCAGTTATGTAATTGCGGAAGCCAGAGAAGCAGGAAATGTTGGTATTTATCGTGGCAGCGGAGAAGTAAGGGAAGGCCTGGTACAGGAAATTCTGACGCAGATACCGGCAGAAAAGATCATATGGGAGGCTCCGCAAAAAGCACAACAGTTATACTTTATCGAATTGGTTGGTTGTAATGCTAATCTCGGCAATATCGCACCAACAGAAGTAATACCACTCGAAGCAATGCGAATAGGGCTTCGGGGCGATACATTCAACCTGTATCTCGATAAAAAAGAGACCGTCTGATGAGGCTTTTTGGACTCATTGGTTACCCACTGTCACACTCTTTCTCTAAAAAGTATTTTTCTGAAAAGTTTGAGAAAGATGGATTGCTGGATTGCAGGTATGAGCTTTTTCCCATTAAATCAATAAATGAATTACCCCTGTTACTTAGAGATAACCCCGGGCTTGAGGGACTCAATGTAACTATACCATATAAGAAACAGGTACTTCGTTTTTTAAACTCCTCTGAGATTCCTTCGGGTTTGAAGGCCTGTAATTGCATAGGCATAAAAAACGGGAACCTGACAGGCTACAATACTGATGCAATTGGTTTTGAAAAAAGCTTATTACCTTATCTTAGGTCATATCACACAGATGCGCTGATACTGGGGAGTGGCGGGGCAACAGAGGCAATAGTATATGTATTGAGGAGGCTGAAAATAAAATATAGTGTAGTAAGCCGGGAAATGAAGACAGGTTCTGCATTTATCTATGAGGAGCTTAATGAAGACATTATAAATCAACATAAATTAATTATCAATACTACTCCCCTGGGCATGTATCCTGCCACTAATGTTTGTCCGGATATTCCTTATAATCATATTTCCAGCCGGCATTTATTATTTGATCTTACTTATAATCCCGCTAAAACATTATTTCTTCAGAAAGGAGAGGAAAGGGGGGCAACAATAAAAAATGGCCAGGAAATGCTTTTGATACAGGCAGAGGAAAGCTGGAAGATATGGAATAAGAACTCAACGAAGTAGGCTTTCTTTGGCTTTTTCCGGTATAGGTATTATTTTTTTCTTCTCATAATCATAGCAGATCATACCGGTTTTAGCAGTAGCGATCAACTTTCTTTTACCTTCAGTTTCTTTTTCGAGTTTATAATACAGTTCAAATCCGATTTTAGAAATTTCCCCGGTGGTCACCGATGCAAGGACTGCATCGCCATAAAACAATTCGCTCTTAAATTCAATAGCTACATCGGCCATGATCATTCCTTTGCCGTCAAAATCCATTTCACTATACCCCAGATTTTTCAGAAAGCGTACCCTTGCTTCATGAATAATAGATAAGACAGTGTCGTTACCAACATGACCGCCATAGTTGATATCTGTAATGCGTACAGGTATTTCACATGAGAACGAGAATATTTCCGGCAATTCAATTTTTATTCTTGCCATGCAATTACTTTTCAATAAAATTAAGAAAACAAGTACTACTTGTGTTTGTTGTCCTGTAATGAATTTACAAGATGAAGAATGTCCATGAAGCTTTCAGAGGAATGGCCTAGAGAAGAAGCAACTATTTTTTCTCTCCATTTCCTTAATTGATCTTTACATTGCTGGTCATCTGTCTCCCCGGATATACAACAGACCATATCACTCAGCTTTTTAGACATGCGGATGATATTTCCTTCAGGTGTTATTAGTGTGATATACCGATCAGCCAGTAATTCTTCTGCCGGGACTGTTGCGTCTATATTGAAACCTCTTGTTGTGCCTGTCGGGTTATTATCAGAGGCGAAGTAAAAATTAGAAATTTCTCTGGATGTATTCCTTGCCGGAATATCCAGCCTGGCATATGTCTTTTTACTCGCTTCCAAGGCAGCATCATTTCTTGCATCTTCGGTTGCTGCAACTATATTGTCAAGCAGCTCATTTAATTTTTCATTTGTTAAAGTGGCTGACGAATTATCATGTGGAGGAGAAACAGTCTCTTTAATTGAAATATCCGCCTCTTCTCTTTTGTCCTGCAAAATTTTTATTGTTGCAAATGAAAGGAAACCTATCAGAACGGCCGCTGCTGCATAACGAAGGAAAGGAATAATCTTTTTTGGCTTAGTTGCTGCCGTTTCGTTGTTAAAAGCCGATTGTACTTTAGGCCAGGCGGTTGCTGGTGGTGTGACTTCAATATTATAGAGTTTGTTAGCAATAGCTGACTCTTCCAGTTCTGTAGCAATCTTTGACCACGTTGTAGCGGGGGGGGAGACTTCAGCAAGGAACAATTTAGTGGATAAAATCTTTGTACTGGCGGTTTCATCCAGTTCTGCAGCAATACGGTCCCAGACTCTCACGGGGGGAGTTACCTCATTATTGTAAATTTTATCGCGGAAACTGTTGTTCATTTTTTTGTACTTACACCTCTTTGCTTGTCAATATATGTTCTCACCATATCCTGAAGTATTACTTTAGCCCTTGACAGTTGTGACTTACTGGTGCCTTCACTAATGCCCAGCATATCAGCTATTTCCTTGTGAGTGTAACCTTCTACCACATACATATTAAAAACCGTACGATAGCCCGGGGATAATTCCTGCACCAGGGCCATTATGTCTTTTGCTCCTAATTCATCCAGTACCGAGGTAAACTTACCTTCAATCGTATTTTCTTCCTTTTCAGTAACTGGCATCAGGTAACGTTTGCGGCGAAAGTGCTCGATGGCGGTATTTACAAAAATGCGTCGCACCCATCCTTCGAAAGAGCCCTCACTGCGAAAACTATCCAGTTTTTTAAAGACCTTGATAAATCCTTCCTGCAAGATATCTTCAGCTTCTTCTGTATTACCTGCATAACGAAGGCAAACGGCATACATCCTGGGGGAAAAGCGTCCATACAATTCCTCCTGCATACGTCTGTCGCCTCTCATGCACCCATTAATAAGGTCGCTGTCGGTGATATTTTGGTTGCTTCCTGGTGTCAAAATCAGTGGTTTGTTTATAAGCTATTCAAAAATGCTACCAGTTTTTCCACAGCCTTCTTTCTATGGCTAAACTGATTCTTTTCCTGCATGTTCATTTCTGCAAAGGTTTTGGCAGCGCCAGCGGGAATAAAGACCGGGTCGTAGCCAAAACCCTGTTCACCTCTTTTTTCCTTAATTATGCTGCCTTCGCAAATACCCTCAAATAAGGTTTCTCTGCCATCTATTATCAGGGAGATAACGGTTCTGAAACGGGCAGTCCGGTCAGTTTTGTCCGCCAATTTACTCAGCAGTTTTTCAATATTAGCATTAAATGAACGGTCATCACCGGCATACCGGGCACTTTTTACTCCCGGTTCTCCACCCAGACTGTCTACCTCCAGCCCGGTGTCTTCGCTGAAACAGTTTATACCTGTCATATTAAAAATGGTCCATGATTTCCCTGATGCGTTTTCTTTCAGCGTATTGTAAGGCTCCGGGATGTCAATATCAATGCCTGCTTCCTGTAGCGTTATAAGCTCAAGATTTTTGTCAATAACAGAACGTATTTCGTCTACTTTATGCTGATTGTTTGTGGCAAAGATCAGTTTCAATGTGTGGTTTTTAATTGATTGGCATCTGGTAAAGTAATAATATTTCAATTTACAGGTTAAACAACCTTTTTAAAGAAACCCAAAGCTTACTTTTTTCCAATTTATTATTTTCGAGCTCATTTAAAGAAGGAGAGTATAAAAAAGTATTGCCTGCAAATGACTGTATCTGGTATTGCGGAAAATCAAGAGGCAACCCAAAGGAAGTCGGATCAATATTAAAAAGTAATACAATCCTGCTTTTAAAGAACGAGGTCAATTCTTTGTATGATACCTGTGGATGGTTATTCAGGTTGATAATTGCCACATCTGCGATTGTAAG
>CAZTKV010000003.1:0-25758 GCA_964614285.1 uncultured Chitinophaga sp.
TATCCTTAAAATAGGCTGACATGATGTATGATTATATCACAAACCTACTTTAAAATCGGGCAATTTTGAAAAGTTGCTCAAATATGCCAGATCAGCTTTCCAGCCATCTCAAAAAATCAGGAACTTTGTTTTTGCTGATAATGATTTCATATTTTCCGTCAACCTTTAGTTTTAAGACTAGTTTCCGGGCAAAGTACTGAAGGGCTTCTGTAACAGAAGCCTTATTGATAAGATATTGACGATTGGCCCTGTAGAAACCTGGACCGCATACTTCACTGAGTTCATCCAGGGTTTGATTAATAAAGTACTTCTGGCTATCAAACGTTACCAGTTGGGTCGTTTTATATTCTATGTTGAAAAGAGCAATATCGTTAATTTTTACCGGTATGATTTTATCTTTCCAGTTGATGAGTATCGAAGAGCTTTTTTGATAATTATTATAGCCTTCCCTGATAGTTGCTAAAACGGCATCAAAATCAATCCTATTGCCGGCGAGTTGCGAACGGAGTTTTTTATACTTTTCAATGGCATTTTTTATTGTAATTCTTGAAAACGGCTTTAATATATAATCTATGCCATTATTTCTGAAAGCTTCAAGTGCATATTCATCATAGGCAGTACAAAATATCACCGGTGTTTCTATTGGCACTGATTTGAATATGTCAAAACTGTGTCCGTCACCCAGCTGAATATCGCAGAATATCAGATCAGGTTGTTCATTTTGTTCAAAATACTCAATAGCCTCTGAAACAGATTGAAGAATCCTTTTTACTTCAATACTGTCCGGTAACTGCATCAGTATTCCTGTAATATCTTGTGCAGTTAATAACTCATCTTCAATAATTACTATTTTCATCTTCCAGTAATTTAATGGTAACAATAAATGACCCGTTTTGCTTACAGATATCAACCGGATAATTTCCCAATAGCCTGTAACGTTCCAATAAGTTGGAAAGGCCTACGCCGTTGCCATTTTCGATTGTTAGTTTAGGCTGTATGTTGTTACTTATAGTTATAGAACTGTCTTTCATGTCGCCATTGATGTTTATATGCAAGGGGTCCTGTGAGGTTAGTGTATTATGTTTTATTGCATTTTCAACCAATAGCTGAATTGAGTAAACAGGTACATTGCCTCGCATCCGCATGGCTGTTGGAACGCTAACGGTGAAATCAAGTGCATCAGCGAAACGGACTTTTTGCATATTGAGATAATTAATGCACAACTCAAGTTCTTTCTCAAGACTTACCACTCCCTGCTTATCTGCATAAATGGAAAATCTCAACAGTTCTGATAGCTTTACCAGGTATTCTTCAGCCTGATCCTGGTTCTTTTTTATGAGTGACTTTAGTGTACTTAATGAGTTAAAAAGAAAATGAGGCTGTAATTGTTGTTTTAACTGACTGTGCTTCGCTTCCAGGTTGATCAGGCGCAACCGGGCATTTTCAGTTTCAATTTTTTGTTTCCGTTCTTTTAGCAGCACCAGTTCTATTAATACTATCACAATAATATTCAGTGACAGGGCCTGTATCAGAGGCATCATTATTCTGCCAGTCAGGAATCGTCTTTCTGGGATTCTTCCTATTAATTCCTTTGGTAGGAGGGGGCGATTATCCGGAAAAATATACTGCAATAAAAAAAACAGTACGATAATGCAAGTAATGGTGCTAAGTAAGTACCGGAACCAGATTTTCCCGTCGAACGATATTCTTTCTGTTATTTTTAGCAATAGGATATTTATAAACCACAGAAAAAGGGCAATTGATAATACTACCAGAAAACCTGACATAATTCTTGAAAGTTCAGTTCTGTTCATTGCCAGCGCAGGAGCTGCCCCAAGTATTCCAAACAATGGAGTGGTAAGTAATGCAAGTTTTATAAGTTTGGAGTAGGGTATATCCTCTTTCATTTAATAAAATTATGTCGAAGTTTACAGTAGTACTGCCTTTTCAGAATAAACAGGGCAAATGTGCCGACGAAAAAGATTGAAACTTCCAGTGGCAACAATTTTTTCAAAATAATAACATAGTCAGGTCAGTGTTTCAGCTAACGGATGGAACCCTGTACCACCTGATTATAATATCAAAGAATAGCATTCTCTTCAATTTCAACCTGAGCAGTTCTTTTTTTTTGGAAAAGTGTTTTACAATGACCCTGGTACTCAAATTATCTTCATGTGAGTGAATTATGCCTTTGTACTTATTACGTTTTTTATTTAATTGTTGTATCATTATTTTGCCAGCCTCATCGCTGCCCCTTGATGAGGTGATAAGCAACACGAGGTAGTGATGTTCATTTTCTATGATCTGGTATATCCTGGTTCCGTCTTGTGATTGCCAAGTGCCAGTAATTTCTTGTGCTGGCAGAAGAATGTTGATCAGGATTACAAATTCCAGCAGTATCATTTTTTTTAACATTGACTACAGATTTACTTAAACTTTTTATCAGTTATACCGGCCATATTTTTTTGTGCCTATCCAGATATCTTTGATAGTGATGCCAAGTAGATATTGTGTATAGGTTTCTTTAATCTGGCCGGTGCTCTTTTGACCTTTTATGCCCAATTCAACTCCTGAGTAAAGAGACACACTTCGTAATGGATTTATTCCACCGCCAAATGACAAAGAGTAATCCCATAGTTTTTGACCATTGATACGGATGTAAGAATTTTCAGCACTGATTCCCAGGCCGACAAAGGATTTTTCAATTACACCTTGCCAGATTTTTTGCTTGAATGAATAGTCAATTCCTGCCGATACTTTTAGCGAAGGATTAGTATAAGAATTTTTATAATCAACTTTCTGGTACTTCCAGTGATAGTAATTTCCTTCCACAGAAAGAGTTAGCCTGTCATTTTTTGAAGCAGAATATCCAAATCCAACAGTTACGGGCAGTTTGAACTCCCTGTTATCTGTTACCTCTTTATTTAAAACTATATCTCCATCTGAATATGTCGAAGTTAATTGCCCTTTTAATCCTGTAGTCAATGATCCTGTTAATCCGATAGTATGTCTCCATTTTTTGCCAGGCTGAGAGTAGTACTGGATACCTCCTGACAATCGCAACCCGTTATAGATATCATTTTCTTGTTTCTGTATATTTAGTGAAATGGCAGAGCTATAGTATTGAGTGGTGCGTTGTAAAGAACCAAATAACCATGATGCAGTCAGACCCGCAGAAAAATGCTTTCCTGCGGCTGTTCCTGCGGATACGTAAACATTGTTAATGCCGCCATTTCCATCAACGTATTTTGTATAATTAGTATTACCATCAAGAATTTGTTCATTACTCCTGAATTTATAATTTACAGAACTATATTGCTTTAGTCCGATGGCTATTCCTGTTTTTTGAGTTAACTTAAAAATAAGTGCAGCTCTTTTTACGGTAAAATCTTTAGTAATACTGGTACTGGTATCTTCTCCCGGAATTAAAAATGAACTGCTTCTTCCACGCAAGGCAATATCAAAATGAATAGTCTTTAAAGGAAGAGAAGACAAAGAGGCAGGATTTGCATAATTATAAGAACTTTCGTCTCTTCTGGCTATTGCCGTATTGCCAGAAATAAAATACCGGCCATAATCTTTGTTATCAATATCCCCAATACCAAGTATTGAATAAGGAGATGTAACATTCTGCGAATTTGCAACCAGAGAAATAGCGATGTAGCTCAGAAGCTGTAAGGTATATTTTTTTGTTTTTTTCATGTTACGATGTATCAGAGACCAAGAACATATAGTTTTAATTGAATACTATTGTTGAGATTTTGATCATTAACTACGAGCCTGTCAATAGATTCATCTGTGAAACCTGATGGAGACAGCAGTAACAAAGCTGACCTGGAAAATCTTCCTTCATCCATGACACTTTGTATATAACTGGTAATGTCATAGGAGTATCTTGTATTGATGCCATAAAGTTTATCTATAATAAGATCTCCTGTCAGTGCTGTTTGCCCGGTGGCATCTGTCAGCAGGCTGATAGGGTTATTGCTATCGTCTGTTGTGTAGAGATGCAGCCCGGCAGGTAATTGATAGGGCGCAGTATAACTCCCCGGAGAAGGTTTCACAATTAGTTCCGCTTTCATTACTTGTACATAGGGGTATAATTCTTTGAGTGATAGCAGAGACGGAAAACCTATTTTGATATAGCTACCCATGTTGCTGTTCAGATAGGCTTTGTTGCCGGTAAGTTTACTTTCTTTCAGTTGTTTTTTAAAAATTGGAAAAACGGATAATGCCGTATTTTGATTATTGAATCGAATGAAGTTGAACTGCTTTGTAATATTAATTGAAAAATCGAGCCTTTTTTCCTGTAAGAAGGCAGCGTTTTGCCGGTAATGCAATCGCATGAACGCATTATTAGCCGGTACACCAAAATAATATAACGTATTAGTACTGCCGGTATCAACTCCTATACGAAATCCTTTCAGGTACCTTATAAAACTTGCCTGATCTTGTATATCCGATGCGTTTGTTTTTAATTTTTGAAATAACTCCTGACCAATTATATCTGACAACCTGATGGTAATAACGGAGTCTTTTCCCGGTTTAACTAAAACAGTTTTTTCTCCTGCTATTGATGCTTCTGTCAGAAAAGTTCTTGCATTAGAAAAGTCTGTATTCCCATCATCTTCGTTTTTTATATTCTCTGTCAACCGTTGCACCACGAAACGGACTGGTAGGGTAGTGTCTCCGTAATAGTAACCTTTTGGGCTTATTGCTAATACCAGCGAGTCGAATACAACACTTTGATTTTTTAAAGGATTTTCTGCTGGTAAATTCAATTCAGTATAACTAGCAGCATGCACTGTTCCAAAGGCAATATCTGTGTGATAACCGGTCGTAAATACACCGTTGCCTGAAGTATAAAAGGAATCCGTCTTATAAGTCGATAATTCTACCGGGTAATTATCATAGTAAAGAATATTTGGATCATCATCTGAGGCGTTATCATCAAATGTTACATCAACTTTTGTACAGCCCGAGATGATACATAATAAAACAATTAAAAAAGCTGGTATCTTAGTCATATTTTTTCCTTTGATCAATGTTAAAAAGAGGCAATAGTTAATACACAATTGCCCCTTTGTTATAATACCGGTTGGTTAACCCTGACCAATTAAGACGTATGCTTGAATCTTTTTACCGGTACTTTGCAGGCCCTCCTTTGCCTGTTTAATTGTCGCTGTCTTCCTGTTCTTCATCGGGGAAAAATTCCCACAGATCATCGAAGCGATAGCTGCTGTTGCTGCCGGTAACTATATATCCACGGCCATCCAACGTAAAACTTAGTAAACCTTCCCTGGCACTTGCTTCAAGACCTGTTTTTTCTGCCCAGGTGTCATTACTTATATCATACTCCCAGGTAGTACCAGTTACGCTGCCTCTGTTTCCTCCACACAGATAGGCTTTGCCATTCATTAAAAAGATGGTAGCGTTGCTTCGTTTGATATTATCATCGTAGTCGTCATCATATTCTTCATCACTTATATCATTGATCTTTCTTTTTTCTGTCCATGAGTTAGAGGCGGGATTGTAGGCCCAGAAATCATTCAGGAAACTTCCATTATTAAGACCTGTTACTATATAAGCAATATTGTTATGGACAAAAGCGACAGCATCACTTCTTTTTGAACCTGTTAAGCTTGCCACCTGAAGCCATGTATCCGCAGCTGGATCATATTGCCACATATCTTTCAGGTAATTTCCATCATAACCGGTGCCTATATAGCCTTTGGTATCAATTGAAAAACCTACTGCATTATACCGGCCTGACCCTCCAAAGTCGGCTTTTCTTGTCCATGTGTTAAAGGCAGGATCGTATTCCCAGAAGTCTTTAAGTTTGGTATCATTTTCGTCATACCCTGTTCCAAAATACCCTTTTCCATTAATAGAAAATGCTACTGCAGAATTTCTTGCAGTACCTGGAAAATCTGCTATGCGAAGCCATGTTCCTGTTGTTTGATCAAATGACCAGAAATCATTTAACCGGGAACTTCCATCAAAACCGCTTCCAACATATACTTTGCCTCCAATGGTGAAACTTACACCTTCGGTACGTCCATAACCTTCAAATTCTGATCTTCTTTTCCAGTTACCAATCAGGTCATCATCTGAAGTAGTTTCTTTTTCGCAGCCAGACAAACCAATAATGCTGATAATACTCACAATAACCGGAAGGAGGTATTTGCTTTGCTTAATGATAGTTGGTTGCTTTTTTTCTCTCATATAAATTGTTTTAATAAAGGGTTGCTTTTTTTGCGACTGCAAAGTGCGAACTGGTTGACGCAAAAAAATGTTAATGGAGCCCGGCAGAGGCATATCCATAACTGAAAAGGGCAAAATGAAAGTTGAAGGAAGAGAGGTTACAGAAAAGTTTGCTGGCTTAAAAGGTCACCTGCAGGATAATACAAAATAAAAAGCCTCCGTTTGGAGGCTTTTTGGTGATCCCGCTGGGACTCGAACCCAGGGCCCCAACATTAAAAGTGTTGTGCTCTACCAACTGAGCTACGAGATCAACCTTTCCCTTTTTGGGAGTGCAAAAATACAGCCCTGAGGCTTTTGCGCCAAAACTTTTTGCATTAATTATCAACAGTTTTATTAAGATTATTGATTTAGAGAGGCTGTTTCCGGGGTGTCTTTCTTTTCACTAGCTAAAATTTGCTGTAGTTTTTCAAACATTACCCGGTATTGCTCCACTTTTCCGTGCTGTGTTTCGATATTAATGTACCGGCGGGACCTTTCTCCATAGTAAATGCTAAGCGAGCCATCTCTTTTTGCCCTTTCATTATCCTGCCAGATACTGTTGTACCCTGCATCGGCCATTTGCTGATACAAGAGACTGTCTGTGGTTAAAATTATATCATCAATGTCTTCCAGCGGATTGGCATAAACTGCTCTTGCGTCCCGCTGCCTGTTACCACCAACCATATAACTCCTGATAGAAAAAGCCTCATCAGTATTGTTATGGAGTGCTATCACACAGGAAGCAGTATCGGGGATGAGTGAAAGGACACTTTCAGCAAACTTCTCAATCTCCTCCATGGCTGCTTTACTATATTTCCTGTTATCCCTGAGGGTTTGTCCAATCCCGATTCTTGAATAGATCCTGTTTGGATCAAAACCATAGGTAACGCCATTCAGCTTGAACTTTACTACACGCTGTTTATTATTTTCAATTTTAATAAGGGTGCCACCTGTAAGTTCCAGCACCGCTTTTGCTCCTTCTACAGAAGCAGTTTCATTATCATGAACATTTATGCAAACAATGCCGTTGGGCTGACCATATTGCAATATAGTAACAGGGATCGTTCTTGTCCCTACCTTAAAGGCAATAGAAGAACGATAGGGGGTATATTTTGCTTCTGTTACAACAGGTATATTATCTCCTGCCTGAGCGTTAGCAAACAAGGTAAATAATGAAAAAAATAATGAGGTAAGTGAAATATACTTCAAGGTTCGAATTTTTATAAAGATACTCAGGCTTTTGAACTATTACCTACCGGGAAAAGGGTATTTCTTATACGAGATTAAGTAGTTGGAACTCAACTAAGTTCTTCCTTCATTTTTTTCATCACATCTTTCTCGATCATTTGCTGGGCCAGGTAGATCATGTTCATAAATGCTTTTGCCCCGGAAATACCATGGCCGATTATCACCGGTTTTGCAACACCTAAAACAGGAGTGCCACCATAGTTCTCAAAATTAAAGCGATCAAAGTATTGGTTATTTAATGCCTGGTGTTGTGCTATCTCATACAGCGACTCAGCCAGTTTGAGAATAATGTTACCGGTAAACCCTTCGCAAACCATTACATCTGCTTTATCAGTCAGTACATCCCGGCCTTCTATATTTCCTATGAAGTTTATGTGTTTGTTTTCCTTCAACAAAGGATAAGTAGCCTGTGCAAGCAAATTGCCTTTTCCTTCTTCTTCCCCGACATTCATTAAACCAACTTTTGGCTTATCTATGCCCAATATTAGCTGTGCATACACTGCACCCATAATGGCGAACTGGTTCAATTGTTCAGGCTTGCAGTCTGCATTCAGACCCACGTCAAGGAGTAAGCCGGTGCCTCCATTCATTTTTGGAATGATAGTAGAAATTGTTGGGCGGATTACCCCTTCAATAGCCTTGATACTAAACAAAGCACCTACCAGCATAGCACCGGTGTTGCCGGCACTGACGAAAGCATCCATTTTGCCGGAAGCCAGCAGATGAAAGCCTATTGCAATAGAGGATTTTTGTTTTTCCTTCAATGCCCTGGTGGGATGCTCATGCATATCGATCACCTGTTCTGCATGAACGATCTTAATATTTTCGGTTGGGACTTTGTGTGTTGTTAGTAACTGCTCTATTTGTATTTTATCACCGATCAGTAACAGGGCAGGGGGAATATTATGATTGGATAAATACAGATTAATTCCCTTCACTGCTTCCAGCGGGGCAAAATCACCACCCATCATGTCAATACCAATAGTCATAGCAGGCAAATTACAAAACAACAAATTCCAAATACCATCCTAACTGTTAAGTTAAATGGATTTGGAATTAATAAGATTTATTACGGGGCGGTTATTATAGTGCCCTTAGTGGTGCTTTTTCAGCGACTACTTTCCCTTTGTAATACAACTTACCTTCACTTACATGTGCACGGTGACGGAGATGTGTTTCTCCTGTTGCTGTATCTGTTGTTAATGTTGCAGCAGTAGCCTTATAATGGGTTCTGCGTTTTGCACTTCTTTGCTGACTGTGTCTGCGTTTCGGATTTGGCATAACTCAATTATTAAAACGTTAATCTAGATCTTTAAATTTTTCCAATCCTTTCCAGATCGGGTTATCTTTTTTGTTACTCTCTTCAGCTTCCATCTTTTTCAGCATTTCCATGGCTGCTTTGTTGCAATGAGGGCCATCCATTTTTTCATACTCACAAGTCTTTTGCATCGGCAGGCTAAGGTTGATAAACTCGTAGATCCATTCTGCCACATCAATATGGCTTTCGCCACGACTGATGTAATAAACATCGGGATCATCCTCCTGGTCATTCATGAGTTCTGGTTCTTCCACCATTTTTACAGTGATGTTGAACTCATCCCATAACTCAAGTGGCAGGTCATTGTTGCAACGGTCGCAGGTAACTTCCATGGTACCGCCTATCTCGAATTTTAAAAGCATAAAACTGCTCTTTTTATCGAGTAATAATTTTACATTGGCTTTACAGTTACGGAAATCCTGCTGTTGAAATGCCTCAAAGAACTTATCATTGATCACATAGCTGTACTCATGAACCCCGGGTTTCAACCCTACAAAAGCTATCTCAAACTCCCGGCGGCGGCTCATTTGTCAACTTTTTAAAGAGTGTGCAAAGGTAAGGGATTAATTGGAAAGTAAATGGCTGTTTTTCGATTATTTTTGCCCATTGACAGCAGGCTAACAGCCTGATTTTGAAGGTACTTAAAATTTAAGAGTTTGCAACGATTTTTGACCCGTTTATTTGACCGTCTCATGAAAAGCTGGAGTTGGATACTCCTTATAGTGCTGACCATCCTTATAAAATGGGCATCATGGTATCCTGATTGGGTTGAAAGAAATTATAGTTTGGGGGTATATCCTGTTATTTCCAAAGTGCAACGGTTCTTGTTTGGCTGGATACCCTTTAGTGTCGGGGACGTTTTTTATGGGTTTCTCATACTCGTTGTTATTTTCCGTACCTGGAAGTTTTTCAGGTTTCTTTTCCAAAAAAAACTGACAAGACAGTTTTTCGTTATTGCTATGCAACAAGGTATTTTTTTCCTGCTTTTTGTATATGTTTTCTTTAATCTTTTGTGGGGGCTTAATTATAACAGGCAAGGGATTGCAGATCAACTGCAGTTGCAGGTTAAGACTTATTCAGTAGCAGATCTTGATACATTAACAAGCATTCTACTGGAGAAAGCAAATACTTATGCTCCGTTTGTAACAGAAGCGCAGCGGGATTCATTCGATAAGAAAAAAAATCTGTTTAAAAATGCAGCCGCAGCCTATAAAGAGGCGGCACATCAATTTTCGTTTCTGCAATATTCGCCTTCATCTGTTAAGCCTTCATTATATAGTTATTTGGGAAACTATCTTGGGTTCCAGGGATATTATAATCCCTTTTCCGGTGAGGGGCAGGTCAACACAACGATCCCCAGGTTTTTGGAACCTTTTGTAACGGCACATGAAATTGCCCATCAACTTGGATATGCAAAAGAAAGCGAAGCCAATTTTGTCGCTTTCCTGGCCTGTCGATCTTATTCATCCAATGTATTTAAATATTCTATGTACCTGGACATGTACAATTATGCATTAGTGGAAGTGGTACGAAGGGATACGGCATTAGCCAGGTCATTTCAACAGAAAGCTCATCCGCAGATAATCAAGGATCAAAAGGAATTCAGGGACTTTTACCGCCGGTATAATAATCCAATCGAAGATCTCATCATGTGGGGGTATGGCCATTTTCTGAAGGCCAATAACCAGCCAGCCGGGAAAAGAAGCTATAATGAAGTGGTGGCCTGGCTGATTGCCTACTACAAAAAATATGGCAGTAAAGCACTTTAAACAAAATCATTCCGGTAGCTGTTATACACTGCATGAATAATGTGTCGAAATTCATTGTTGCAGTTGCTATTACGCTGGCAGTGGGAAGTCTGAGTGGTTTCTTTACAGTCACAGGTGTAGAAAGCTGGTATCAAACAATAAATAAACCAGTATGGAACCCTCCTAACTGGTTATTCGGCCCCGTTTGGACCACACTTTATGTAATGATGGGGGTAGCGTTGTTTATTATCTGGAAATCTGATACAAGTACGGAATTGAAAAAAATCGCATTTACCCTGTTTACCATACAATTAGTACTTAATTTCTTCTGGTCATTTATTTTTTTCAATCAGCACCTGGTAGGATGGGCTCTTATTGAAATGGCGGTAATGTGGGTCTTTATTTTACTAACCATATTCTCATTTGCCCAGGTAGATAAAATAGCTGCCTGGTTGCTGGTACCTTATATCAGTTGGGTGAGTTTTGCACTGATATTGAATTATACTATCTGGAAACTAAATTAAAATTTATTCTTCCACATCATACTCTCAACCGGTTTATCAGGCTGGTTACTGTATTTCGAATTTTTTTTCTGATTGTATTTAATTTCAATATCGCCATCCACCGGGAAGTAGATCAATTGACCAATTGGCATTCCTTTATATACTTTCACAGGTTGCTTTACTGAGATCTCCAGCGTCCAGTTACCACAAAAACCAACATCACCTTTTCCGGCTGTTGCATGAATATCTATACCAAGTCGACCTGTTGAAGATTTTCCTTCAAGGAAGGGGACATGAGCATGGGTTTCAGTATATTCTTCTGTAACTCCGAGGTAGAAAATATGGGGATACAACACGATGCCGTCATCCGGAATCTCGAAATATTCGATCTGGTTATGCTTTTTAGCATCGATCATATGCTCTTTGTAAGTGGCCAGTGTTTTCCCAAGATGTACGTCATATGAATTACTGCCAAGACAATCCCTGTTATAAGGGACTATTTTAATTGTCCCTTTCTCTATTTCTTCCAGTATCCGGGTATCAGAAAGTATCATTTTATATCTTCGGTTTTATTTAGGAAAGCAAAGTAAACAGGAAAGGATAACTAATGCCGGTTTTTTTTCAACAACAAATCAACGAAACAACCCGGTTGGGGGTTTGGAAAATTGAGGAAACGGAGGAATTCTTTAAAGGAAATGTGCCGGTTCACCGGAATGTGACTCATCCTCACAAGCGGTTGCAACATCTTGCCGGGAGGTTTTTGCTGCAATTCCTGTTTCCTGATTTCCCCTACAAGTTGATCCAGGTTGCCGATACCCGGAAACCGTTTCTGAAGGATGAACAGTATCATTTTTCTATTTCGCATTGCGGTGATTATGCAGCTGCTATTGTAAGCCGTAAGCAAAGGGTGGGGATAGATGTGGAGCTGGTAACAGAAAAAATCAGCAGGATAAAAGATAAATACCTGCACGAAGATGAACAGGTATTATTTGGTATTACAGAAACAGCGCCTGACCTGCAGCTCTTAACAGTGCTCTGGTCTGCAAAAGAATCTGTTTTCAAATGGTATGGAAATGGGAATGTTGATTTTAAAAAGCATATTCAGCTTTTTAATGCCAGGAAAGAAAAGCAGACAATTGATTGTTTTTTTTCAAAAAGCGAATCAGAATTGGTTATTCATTACCGGGAGTTTCATGAGCTGAAACTTGCATGGGTTTTTAACTAGTTATTAAAGCTTTTATATGTTTATTTGCAAAAAACCATTTTATGAAAAAATATTTCTGGCAAATCGTAGCTGCTTCGCTCATTCTTGTTTCTTGTGGTCCCACCATTTATAAGGCGACAGAATTTGATACTGCACTTTCTAAACACAAAACAGTAGCCATTCTTCCGGCTGATGTAAGTACCCGGCTGAGACCAAATGAGGCTAAAAAAGTAACACCGGAACAGATAGATCAAATGAATGAAAAGACCGGTTATGCTATACAGGATAAAATGTACAGCTGGTTTTTACGTCGGTCTGACAAATACCAGTATACGGTAACATTTCAGGATGTGACCCGCACTAATGCTTTACTGAAACAGGCAGGGATAGGTTATAAAGATCTGTCTGCAAAAGATAGAACAGAACTGGCTCAATTATTAGGTGTGGATGCTGTACTGCAGGACAGAACAAGTATGGATAAACCTATGTCAGACGGTGCTGCAGTAGCAGTAGGGGTGATTTTTGGTGTATGGGGTAACACAAATAGTGTACAAACGACTATCAATATTCATGATGGTAAAACAGGTAATCTTCTCTGGAAATATGATTACCAGGCTTCAGGATCTGTCGGCTCGTCAGCAGAGAATCTTGTAAATGCATTGATGCGGAATGCCTCGAAGAAATTTCCTTATAGTGTAAAAAAATAAAGACATTATATATCATTAAAAAGCCGCAGGATCCTTCCGCGGCTTTTTTTAACCTTATGTAGCAAGTGATGAGAGCAGCTAATCTAATTGCAGATCATCAGTTCCGTCTCCTAGTAAATTCAAATCAACATCTGTTCCTGAAATACCTTCAATAGATCCGCGGACATGGGCCGCATTCAGTAATACTTTCTCCAGTTGCTTTTCCCGTTGCTTCCATAATTTTTCCATCGCATCCCTTTCTTTTTGAATGGAGAGTTTCATACTCATAAAGCCTTCCCGGATGGCCTGCCATTGGTCAGCAAATTCCCGGCTGGTGAGATAATCATACAGCAAGTGCATTTTATCACCCCGGTTTTCCTGGCTTTTTGCGGCGTTTGATACTTTAATAATGCCATCCCGCAACATATGAACGACTGGTTTCACTTCTATAAAAGTGCAGATCCATACACCATCTTTTTCTCCAAAACGGTCCATTTCTTTCGGCAAAGCCTGAGTGACGATGACGGCTACATCCGCTCCCTGGCTGCGCATATCGGCTTTTAATTTTTCTATCCAGTCATTCGCAAAGTCTTTTGTTCTTTTACTTTCAAAAATGATCTTGCCGCATTCCTGGCCAAAATTGTTACGAACCACCTGGATGCAATCAGCTCCCCGAACACCCTTGCCAACTTCAACAATTACATCAAAAGGGAAAGCAGTACGTAACATTTCTTCCAGCAAAAGTTCCTGTACTTCTCCCTGTGATTGCATGGATCCCTGTTCGGCTTTTCGTTTCATCTCTTCTGCCAGTTTCCTTTGCACTTCAAGCTTTTCTTCCATTTCTTTCAACCGCAGCTGGAATTCTGTTTCTTTGGCTGCATTCCGTTGCTCCTCCAATTTCCTGATTTCTGTGGACAGCTTTTCTCTTTCTTCCTGGAGCTTTTTCTGAACTGATAATTCCAGCTCAGCTTCTTTAGTTTTTAATTCCTGTTCCTTCTTCAAAAAATCAAGCTGTTGCTGGCGGGCTTGCTTTAGTTTTTCTTCGTTGTCTTTATTATTTTGCTCAGCCAGCTTCAATTTATTTTCGAAATCAGCTGTAATGTTTTTACGAATATTTTCTTCAAGACTTTGCTGCAGTCGTCTTTTTTCTTCTTCCAGTTTGTTTTGGAATTCTTCATTCTTTTTTTTCTGCCAGTCAGCCGCCTTAGACCGAAGCTCTTTTTCCACTTCCTCCCGGATCGCATCATTTGGTTCAAACTGGTGACCACAATTCGGACATTTTATTTCAGTAGGCATTCATTCAACTTTAGTTTCAAATTTACAAATAAAAAAAGCGACTCATTTTATTGAATCGCTTTTAAAGTGCCCCGGATCGGAGTTGAACCGATACGGCCATTGCTGGCCACAGGATTTTAAGTCCTGCGTGTCTACCAATTCCACCACCAGGGCAACCGGTAAAAAAAATCCTCCGCCGGAACGGCAAGAGGACTTGTTGGAGCGGAAGACCGGGCTCGAACCGGCCACCCCGACCTTGGCAAGGTCGTGCTCTACCAAATGAGCTACTTCCGCATATAAAAGAACTGTTGATTTGTTGCCATCAGCTTATTTTCTGTAGGCGGGACGCAAAAATAGGGCATGCGCCCTTTTTAAAAAAATTTTTGAACCAATTATTTGTATTTCGGCGTGTACTGGCTGCTCTCCTGTACTGGTACATCAATCTTGCTGTATCGTTTGTTATACAACATTGTGCAGGCCCCAAATACAAAGGCGACTATACAAGCCACTTGCAGGTAGAAAAGAAAGCCGGAAGAAGAAACCCAGTTGTGGGTGAAGTCTTTATCCTGTACTTTTTGAAGTTCTTCGTGATATTCCTGTTGATTGGTCATAGTGGAATTTTGTGATGCAAAAATAAGGGTTCAGTACAAAAAAATCATTTTGTTTCATTCATAATTTCATCAAAATGCTTCTTCTTTCTGACAAAATGCTGCCAGATCATGTTCTTTTTAGTATAACCTGACAGGTCAGCTTTCCTGTTTTTCGGGAAAACACTTTTACCCTGGTAAAATAACCACCACTTGGTGTAAGCAAGATGAGAGCGGATAATAGCTATAAAATAGCCTCCATCTCCTGATAACAATCCCTTCCAGGCCGACAACGCATCGAGAAAATTTCTTGCCGGAACTATCCATATTTTTTTTCTGAAAGGGAGATTTTTTGATAACATGATCCTGTTGTTACGGAAATTAAGATAGGTCTTCAGGGAGTTGCCTCTTGGCAATGTGCCCCCACCCACATGGTATACTATGGCAGCGGGGCAGGAATAGATTTTATAACCGGCTAATTGAATTCTCCAGCACATATCTATTTCCTCCTGGTGGGCAAAAAAGTACTCATCAAATCCTTTTACTTCATGAAAAACAGATGACCGGATAAACAACGCCGCTCCACTGGCCCAGAAGATTGGCTCACATTGATCATATTGCCCTTTATCTTCTTCACATACATCAAAGATTCTCCCTTTTGCAAATGGATAACCATACTTGTCAAGCCATCCCCCTGCTGCACCGGCATACTCAAACATTTTTCTGTTTGTGAAGGAAAGTATCTTGGGCTGACAAGCAGCGATACGCTTGTTATTTTCTAACAGCTCAACCATCGGTACAAGCCAATTGGATTGTACTTCCACATCTGAATTGAGGATCACATAGTAATCAGCTTGTACCTGATTCAATGCTTCATTATACCCTTTGGCAAAACCAAAGTTCTTTTTAAAAGAAATAATACGAATGGCCGGGTATGTATTTCGAAGAAAGCTCACTGAATTATCTGTTGAGCCATTATCAGCTACAACTACTTCAAGATTACTATAACTGGTGGCAGATACAAATGGTAAAAACTGTTCGAGATATTTTTGCCCGTTCCAGTTTAATATTACAACAGCTACTTTAGGTGAATGGCTCAATGGTGTGAAAATATTTATTCAAAAATAAGGGAAGCCGGTTTATCCTCGCTAAATTCGAAATATGTTTAGGCAATTATTAAACTGGCGTACTGTGTTGGCTCTTGTGGCTATTGTGATTGTTACGGGCACTATATTTTATTCAAGGTATGTGGCTAATAAGATTGCAGGAGAAGAAAAACAAAAAGTGGAAGAATGGGTGGCTGCCATTAAGTCAATGAACAACTCTGATAATATTGATGTGATACTGCCATTTAAGATCGTTCAAAATAATGATGATATTCCGATTATAGAGACAAATGAAAAAGACAGTATTACTAATTTTATCAACCTGGATTCAATAAAAGCCGGACAGTATAAAAATTATTTGCCTGGCAAATTGCGTAAATTTAAAAGTATCAACCAACCTATTATTTGGGTGGACCCGCAGGATTCTACAAGGGTGAATAAATACTATTATGGTCATACTTCATTACTGAACGAAGTGCGGTATTACCCTCTTATACAGTTATTCATTGTGGGACTTTTTATTCTTGTAACCATCCTGGCTTTACGTGGGAGCTACCGGTCTGCACAAAACCAGGTATGGGCAGGAATGGCGAAAGAAACGGCTCATCAGCTTGGCACACCTGTATCATCGCTGGAAGGCTGGGTAGAAATGCTGAAGGAAAACCCCGACAGTAAAAAAATTGCCCAGGAACTCGAAAAAGATGTAGACAGATTAAGATTAGTATCGGATCGTTTTGGCAAAATTGGCAGTACCCCGCATCTTGAAGAAACAGACCTGGTGAGCCAGATAAATAATATGGTGGATTATATGCGAAAAAGAGCTGCCGGAAAGATAAGTTTTACAGTTAACACACATGGGCATAAGCAAATAATAAGTAAAGTATCGGCTCCTCTATTTGATTGGGTTATTGAAAACCTCTTAAAAAACGCTTTGGATTCTATGGAGGGAAAGGGAGCTATTATTGCAGATGTAAATCAAGATGATAAGTTTGTTTATATAGATATTACTGATACCGGAAAGGGAATAAGTGTACAAAATATTGCGAGGGTTTTTAAACCCGGATTTACTACCAAAAAAAGGGGATGGGGGCTCGGATTAAGTCTTTCAAGAAGAATTATTAAAGAATATCATAAAGGCGAGATTTTTGTAAAACATTCTGAAATTGGAAAAGGAACAACATTCAGAATTGTTCTGAAAAAATAAACCTCTTACATTTGCACTCCCAAAAGGTGTTGCCCGGGTGGCGAAATTGGTAGACGCACCACTTTGAGGTGGTGGCGCCCGAAAGGGTGTGCTGGTTCGAATCCAGTCTCGGGCACAAAAGCTTCAGTATTCACTGAAGCTTTTTTTATGCAGTTGTAATAGCTTTTAGCCATTTCCTTGTTTTATTAATGGCCGATCTCAGGAGATTACCCTTTCTTTCCTGGATATTTTTTTCCAGCTCTTTTAAAACCGCATGTTCGTCAAATGATTTTGGGAGGTAATCTTTTCTGAAATGCTTCATTCTTACTAATAAAACATCATGATCTTGCCAGCTTCCCAGGTCATAAAGGATGCTGTGCAATAAGGGTGGTTGGTATTTCCCGCTTTGATTGATCAGGTTGAGCCAGTAATAGACAGATTTAAGGTTTTTTCGGAGCAAGTGCGGTTTCTTAAAATGTGTACTGACCTTTCCAACCTTTTCATCTATAGCTGATTTTATAATTTGCTCCAACTCAATACTATTACTGAATTCCGGCTCTTGTTTTAACAGGAATGCAATTTTCTTCAGCTCTTTATTTTTGTACCGGTGGATTTCCTGGTTTGTCCATGCCTTTGTTATTTTTAATATTGTCTGAAGATAAAGGCTGAATTGATTAATGGAAATGGAGGGACTCTTTTTAAATTCAGTTATTATCTCTAAGCATATTTCAACATCCCGTTGCCGGCCGGTAGTAGTAAAAAGTTCTTCAGTAGAATGGAGAGATCCATCCAGACTGCCTGATGCAAGGTCTTCTTTTTTTTTCAGTAGTAAATAAAACTCAAAATAAGCCCGGAGTTTTTTGATGGCTACCCTCAGGTCATGTATTGCTTCTTTGTTTAGTTTTTGCCTGAGGAGGGCAAGGTTTTTTTCAAAAACCTTTTGTTCTTTTTTCCATTGAACCAGTATGGGATTTGCAGCATCCATCCTTGTATACATCCCGGGGATGTCTATTCTTGTACAGCTAAGTAACTATAATCTGTCCTATTTAACTATGAGTTGCGTCAGTTTATTCCTTCATTATTGACTAAAAGTGTAGGTATAGTCAATTTTTCCGGTTATCTGTTTGTCGTTATTAAAGAGTACTTCCTTCGTTTTAAGCCTCTTTTCGTCATAAATGTATCTCCAGATCAGGTAACCAAGGTTCAGGCTGGAAGTAGTAGTTGTTTTTTGAACCACATTGTCATTTTCATCATACTCAAACATAATGTCTGGTAATAACTTCTTTAGCCGGGTATTGAATCGCACAATATCCAGCAGGCGGTTCTTGTCATCGTAGTAATAATAGAGGTAGCTGGTTTCGATACCTTTTCTGAAAGTTCGTTCTTCTGCTATGTTTCCATCCTCATCAGTTACAAAACGTACTTCAAGACTATCCGCACCTGTCCCGGTACTGCTTATAATACGCCACATTTTTTCGGGCTTTCCGGCAGTATTGAAAAACCATTGATGTGTTTCGATATGGTCAAAAGCGTTGGCTGAATCTTTGACAGTATTCTGCACCATACTTATCCTGTTGTTTTCATCATATACATAAGTGGTAATTCCCTGAATTTGAGCTGATGAATCTGTAATGCTTGTTACTCTTCCTTTTTCATCAAACCTTGAGTAGGTAGTTGTTTTGTTGAAATTGTTTATCGTTGAACTTCGTAAAAGCCTGCCATTCTCTTTTACTTCCTGTAGTTCTGAAAAATCAGTTGCTTTTACACCGCGGTTGTCATACCCGGTGGCACTAACTGTTTTTACCTTATTGGCAGTATAGTTTTTCATCAGGTTGTTGGTTTCCTGTGTACCAATAATATCGTTATAATAATACTGAGCCTGTAAGCTAAGCGAACAAAATATAATGAAGGGTAGCAAAAGGGTCTTCATGCTGTGATATGGTTTTAAAAAGTCAAAGTTACCTTAATTGTTCAGTAACGAAAAAGAAAGGCTTCTTGTATTTTTTGTACTTATTTTTAAGTAAAAATTTACAGTGTCTCATATACCTCAGCGGAAAGAGAAGGACTGCCTTAACTGCGGCACCATTGTCCAGGGAAACTATTGCCAGCACTGTGGCCAGGAAAATGTAGTACCACATGAGTCTTTCTGGCATATGGTAAAACACTTCCTGTATGATATCACCCATTTCGACAGCAAATTTTTTGATTCTATGAAGTATCTGTTGCTGCGGCCCGGGTTTTTACCCCAGGAGTATATCAAAGGAAGAAGAGCCAGTTACCTGAACCCGATCAAAAAATATGTATTTACTTCCGCGGTGTTCTTTTTGATCTTTTTTGGTTTTTTTAAAGGAGAAGAGGCCGTCAAAATTAACCTTTCCGGCAACTTAACAAGTGAGCAAAGGGATAAGTATATTACCAGAGGTGAGGAGGAATTATTGAAAAACCCCGCAAATGACAAATGGAAGGAAGCATTGCAGATGCTTAAGGATACAACGAAAGTACTGACTGAGGAAGATATGATAAAGTATTGGGATGATGTTGAATTTATAAGTATAAGCGGCAAAAAGTATAATAGTCTTGCTGAGTATGATTCAATACAAAAAGCTATTCCTTCTGCTGACAGAGATGGATGGTTACAAAAAATCATTCAGAGAAAGAACCTGAAGCTGAAAGAAAAGTACCGGAATGATCCCAAGGCTGGCTTTAATACGCTTGGTAATACATTTCTTCATAAGCTTCCTTATCTGTTATTTGTTTCTCTTCCATTATTTGCACTGATCTTAAAATTACTTTATATCCGGCGTAAGAATTTTTACTATGCCGATCATGCTATTTTTAGTGTGTATCACTATATTTTCACTTTTATTCTTTTATTGTTCGTTTTTGGGCTGGATAAACTGAGTACGGTAACAGGTCTGGGAATTTTTGATGTGCTGACAGGATTATTATTCCTCTCAGGAGGAGTATATTTATATCTTTCTATGAAGCGATTTTATGGCCAAAAGCACCCAAAGACCTTTTTTAAATTCTTACTGCTGAATATATCAGGAGTTATTATGCTGGTTGTATTATTTGCTGCGTTTATATTATTTTCTGTTTTTGAATTATAATAACACATTATGTCCGCTACTACCGGGAAAGCCTTTTCAAGACTTATTGAGATAATGAATGATCTCAGGGAGAAATGTCCATGGGATAAAAAACAAACTATTCAGTCACTCCGTCAAATGACAATTGAAGAAACCTATGAACTGGCTGATGCAATTACAGAGGAAGACTGGCAGGGTATAAAGGAGGAATTAGGTGACCTTTTATTGCATGTCGTTTTCTATGCAAAAATTGGAGCTGAACAACAGCAATTTCAGCTGGATGAGGTGATCAATGGTATTTGTGAGAAACTAATAGCAAGACACCCTCATATATATGGGGATGTGGAAGTAAAAAATGAGGAGGATGTAAAGCGAAACTGGGAAAAACTAAAGTTAAAGGAAGGGAAGAAATCCGTTCTGAGTGGAGTTCCTCAGTCATTACCCGCCACAGTCAAAGCCATGCGGCTGCAGGAAAAAGCCAAACAAGTAGGCTTTGAGTGGGATAATAAAGAACAGGTTTGGGAGAAAGTAGAAGAAGAAATGAAGGAGTTGAAATCAGCTATTGAAACCGGTAACCAGGCCAATACGGAAGATGAATTTGGTGATGTGATCTTCTCATTAATTAATTATGCACGGTTTTTGCAGGTGGACGCCGAAAATGCGCTGGAAAGAACTAATAAGAAATTCATCCACCGGTTTTCCCAGATGGAAGCAGCAGCCCTGAACCAGGGAAAAAACTTAAGTGAAATGACCCTGCAGGAAATGGATACTATCTGGAATACCATCAAACAACAGCGACCTGATAAGTGAAGCCACAACGAAAAAATATATTCCGGAGCAAGTTCAGTTTCCTGCTGCTATCTTTCATTCTTTTTGTATTATCCTTTGTTTTTAACACACTGTACTCCAACCGGTCTTCTGTAGCAAGAGAAGTGGACATCCTCGAAAAACACATTCATGCACAACAGGAGGATTTTGCAAGCTTTTTAAAAGATACATCCCTTGTAAACAAACTGATTGCCAGGACCGAGTTATTAGAAGAACTTACACAGTTGTCATCTAAGAAATACGGTATATTTCTTTATAGTGTAAATGAGTTTGATGAGGTGAGTATGAAGTTTTGGAGTGATCAACTGATTGTGCCTCCCATAGAAATGCTTTCGGCAGCTGATGGGGAGTATTTTACTAAACTATCTAATGGATGGTATTTTATTGTCAAGCAAACTCTGGCAGCAGACACAAAGCCTGGTAAGTCTCTTGCCTTTGCTATGATACCAGTATGGTCAGAATTTTTTATTGAAACTGATTATTTGCCACAGCAATTTGTGCATAGTCCCCTGGCAGGTAAAAGGGTTCGCATAAGTGAGGCCATTACAGAGTTCCCGGTAAGAACACTTTCCGGCAAAACTATTTTTTACTTAGATAAAAAAGTAACAGGAGCAGTACCATTCAATGACCTGCAAACACTATTGTTGCGGTTTGGAGCCCTGCTATTCTTATTTCTGTTTATTTACCTGGCAACAGAATCCACAGCTAAAAGGTATGGGCCATGGAAATCAATTGGTCTCCTGGTGCTATTACTGGTAGTGCTTCGGTTGACCACTTATTTTTTTCCATCTCTGCTTAACCTGCGCCAGTTTGAAATCTTCAACCCTGTGATTTATGGTGCAGACCCTATTCAACGTTCTTTAGGTGATCTGCTGATTAATGCGTTATTATTTTGCTGGATTGTTTTATTTGCCTGGTCGAAGCTGCGCTATATAGAAAATCCTGTGTCGGGGTTATCCCTAAAACTGCGTTTGATATTAGGTGTCGTTTCTTTGTGTCTGCTCATTTTCTCAACTTTTATCCTTTCAAATGTTGTACGCAGTCTTGTCTCTGATTCTAAAATATCATTTGATGTAACTAATTTTTTCAGTCTGGATCGTTACACAATAGCTGGATTTGTAGTGCTGGCCTGTCTTTCGCTATCCTATTATTATCTTTCACGATTACTATACCGGTTCATTTTTCCGTTGTTTACAGACCGCAATTACCTCATCTATTTTTCAATTGGCTTTCTCGGATTACTTTATCTCACTTTTCGTTCCGGGAATCCTGAAGTATTATTTTATCTGCCTGTTCTTTTATGGTTGCTTGTCTATACCTGGCTTGTGCACAGGCAGGGGATCATTTTTAAACATATCAGAGTAAACATGGCTGGCATGCTGGCCTGGTTATTTATTTTTTCTGTATCGATAGCAGTTATTATGCTGTCAGAGAATAAAAAAGTAGAATGGGAGAAAAGGAAAAGGATGGCAGATAAGCTTTCTGTTCAAACAGATAAATCGAGTGAAATGATGATGAGTATTGCTATCCAATACCTGGATAACGATTTTTTGTCAGAAAATTTTAACCGGTTTAAGGATCTGGAAAATAGTAAGAAGTTTCGGGACAGCATCATTACTGATAATTACAGAGGATACCTGAATAAATATGATACCCGTCTCTATGTGTATGATGAGTATAACCGGCCGGTGTATAATGATGATGCTACTACATATGAATCGTTGAATACCATTCTTACTGTTCAGTCAAAACCAACACAGATCGATGGGTTATTTTATTTCGAAACTTCTTTTGATAAGTTCAACTATATAACCCGCCGGGAGGTACTTGATACAGGAAATCAAAGGTTAGGATCTTTTTTTATTGTATCTAATCCGAAGAAATTTAGTAATGAAGCATTATTCCCGGAATTATTCAGGCAATTCAAACAAACAGATCCAGAAAGCTCTCCTATATACTCCATCGCCGTATATGCAGGCCACAGGCTTATTTCTCCTCCCGGAAATTATCCTTTTGCTATCTGGCTTACCAGTGATGAGGTGCCCAAAGAAGAATACCTGCAAAAATCCAATGGTGAGTTTGATGAACTCTGGTACAGGTCAGGCACTGAAAAAGTTGTGGTTATTGTCCGCAAAAGAGAGACATTTATACAAGCCATTACATTGTTCTCTTATATTTTCTGTTCATTTTTGTTTATGGTGGCATTTGTTCAGTTATTATCTTTTGTTTTAAAAAAAGGAACCAACTGGACAGGCTTGCGAAACCTGCTGCAGATAACCATCCGCAGACAGGTGCATAGTACTATTATATTTATCAGTATTTTTTCATTCCTGGTGATTGGTGCTGCTACCATTTCTTTTTTTATAAACAGGTATAAGCAAAATAACAGCGATAAACTGAGCCGCACCATGAAGATCATGGTGAATGAAATGGAGAAAGAGATGGCTGATCACAATACGTTTGATGATGTGATCAAGATATATGATTCTGTTTCCAATACAGGATTGCAGGGACTTGTTGACGAAGTATCTGAGATACACGGGGTAGATGTGAATGTGTATGACCTTGCTGGTAACCTCCAGGTATCTTCTGAGGCAAATGTTTACACCAAGGGAGTTTTAAGTAAAAAGATTGATCCGGTAGCTTATTACTACATGGACAGGTTGCGCAAAGTACAACATCTGCAAAAAGAAAAAGTAGGCAACTTCTCTTATTACAGTATGTATAGCCCGGTTCGTGATGCTGACGGACAGGCATATGCTTATATCAATATTCCTTACTTTACTTCACAACCGGAACTGGAAAAGGAGATATCTAATTTCCTCGTCACAATCATAAACCTTAACGCTTTTATATTTCTGATAGCAGGTTTGATCGCATTGTTTATTACCAATCGTATTACTGATTCTTTTTCACTGATCAGTGATAAGATGAAGGAGGTAAACCTGGGTAAGTTAAATGAAGCAATTGCCTGGAACCGGAATGACGAGATAGGAGAACTGGTGCAGGAGTATAACAAGATGGTGGCTAAATTGGGAGAGAGTGCTGCTGCGTTGGCCAAAAGTGAAAGAGAAGGAGCCTGGCGGGAAATGGCCCGGCAGGTTGCACATGAGATCAAGAATCCACTGACACCAATGAAACTGAGTATACAGTACCTGCAAAAGGCTATTAATAATAACCAGCCTAATGTAAAAGAATTGTCAGCGAATGTTGCCAACACTTTGGTGGAACAAATTGATCACCTGTCGAAGATTGCGGCAGATTTCTCGCAGTTTGCCAATATCGGAAATACAAATATCACCACTTTTGATCTTCATGATGTTATTGCCTCCCTGAAGGAATTATATGCTTCAGATGAGAATGTGCAGTTTATCTGGAGGCCGGTGCATGCACAGCTGTTGATGCAGGCAGATAAAACACAGATGAATCGCCTGTTCACAAACCTGTTTGCCAATGCTGTGGAGGCTTGTAATGATAATAGTTTTTGCAGTATTGAAGTAAATGAATCAAGGCTGGAAAATATGATTCACATTAGTGTAAAGGACAATGGGGAAGGGATAGCTTCAGAAATGCAGGAAAGAATATTTGTTCCCAATTTCACAACCAAATCGTCAGGTACGGGTTTGGGGCTTGCCATGTGTAAGGGAATAGTGGAACAGGCCAAAGGAAAAATATGGTTTGAAACCGAACAGGGTAAGGGTACTACTTTTCATATAGAATTGCCCCTGATCAATTAAAGGATGATTGCTTTCCCTATAATGCAGTAAATACGGTTCTTCATAAAATAGATATTCACATTTCAGGAATTATTCTTCTCACTATACATGCATGGCATTTTTTTTGTTTCTTATTTGCTCTGCACCATATATCCTTCAGGGCTTCACCAGCCCGGTTAAGACTTAGATCAAGATATGAAAAACCAAAGCCAGTTTGTGGTGTCCCCCAACACGGTGCCCTGCAATGCTTCTATCACAGTACAATCTCCTGTTA
The DNA here is from genome assembly GCA_964614285.1 of uncultured Chitinophaga sp. Classification (GTDB taxonomy): domain Bacteria; phylum Bacteroidota; class Bacteroidia; order Chitinophagales; family Chitinophagaceae; genus JJ008. Next base: position 25,009 of record CAZTKV010000003.1, read on the forward strand.
ATATGTTTGGCTCAGACAGCTATCATATTGTCAATGACAGTGGCGAATTGATAAGAAAAGGACGGATATGTGATCCAACAAGGGAATTTTCCTTAAGTGTGGGTGGTATGCCCGATGGTATTTATTGGCTTGTAATGGGGGATCTGAGAGAAAGATTTACCATTGTCTGATACAGGATTAATCCCACACATACTTCCAGCTTCCATCAGCCTGTTTTTTCCAGACGGTGTGAAATACACCGGTAGCTTCATTAACCGTACCTGAACTATCCTTCGATTGCCAGACGTACTTACCATAGGTATAACCCATATCTCCTGTTTGCGAAGCGTCTGTAAAGTCAGGAGACCATTTTACGGATGCCGTTTTAAAATAATCAGCAGCATAGTAATTCCTGATATTCTCTTTGCCTTTGATGAGGGTGTCGTTCTGACGTTTAATAATTGCATTTGAGTCGGCATAATACCAGAAGGCTTCTGCTATACCTTTTTCTGCTGTCATTTTCTCAAACTCTTTCTCTGTGTTTACTATTTCCTGCCTGGCTTTTTCCCGCAGATCATTATTGTTGTTTTCAGCAGTACAGGAGCAGGATATGAATACAACGATGGCTAAAATAATTCTTTTGAAATGCATAGTCATTAGTTTAAATAATACCTTCTGTTTTGAAATGAATATTATTGATCACAGTTCCTTTTGCATCAGTATAAATTCAATAGGTTGTTTTGGTATACCAAATTTTGGTTCATTGGGAAA
>CAZTKV010000003.1:25858-26934 GCA_964614285.1 uncultured Chitinophaga sp.
ATTACGGCCCCGGGTTGCTGCATTAATTCTCCAAGGTTTGTTTCATCGGTACGGAGTGAACCTTCGATCATATCTGCTTCAGTGGTCCACCCTTTCTTTGAAGCATCACCCCTGTAAGCAATGTTGAGCAATGAGACTAATGATGGTATATCCTGGATGGTTGCGATAGTAACCGACATGCAATGAAGGTACAAATTCTATGTATCGAAAAGTAATCAGTACTACCAGCCCATAATATCCGCTAATCCTTTAAGAGTGAAAATGACGCCGATAGTAGTGAGTCCGTACATGGCAAGTTTAATATCGCCACCGCTGCCATAAAGCAGAATGGTAAGCATACATCCGATAATAAGCAGTGCAACACCAATGCCGCAGCATGCAAAACCGGTATTTCTTTTCCTGCTGATCCGCAAGGCCTTAAGTTGTTGTATTACTTCCTGCAGTAAATTATCTGGAGCTCCCTGTTCCCGAAGTTGTAATGATATCTGGTCATAACTTAATCCCTGTTTTTGAAGGGAGTTGGCAATATGTAAATAATCATTTGATTGAACGGTGTTCATATAGCAAGCTTTGCATTAAGATACAATTTTCCTTTAAAACACCAACTGGTCAGCAGATTTTATTGCTCACAATCAATGTGGGTTACCTTGATTATACCAGTTCTTAAGGTATCAGTATTTAGCTGAACCGGCCATTTTTCACAGGAAATGAATAACTTCATCCCTTTGATCAATTAATTATACCAGTATGAAACGCATATTCCTTATCCCATTTGTTATGGCCATATTATTTAACCTTTCTTGTGACAGAAATGATGACCCGCCCGTTAATATCCCCAAAGCAAATTTTTCTATTTCCGGGTATGAAACCGCCGCTCCCTGTACTGTTACTTTTATCAATATATCAGAAAATGCAACGAGTTATCAATGGAGTTTTGGTGATGGTGGAACCTCTGTTCAATCAAATCCGACACATGTGTATGCTTCTAACGGGTCCTATTTGCTGAAACTGATAGTTACAGGACCGGGTGGCTCTGACTCAATTTGTAAATTGGTTGCCATTGAAGCCCCGCCGCC
>CAZTKV010000003.1:27034-31980 GCA_964614285.1 uncultured Chitinophaga sp.
TTAATCTTGCTTATCATAAAAGAAAACTGCCCGGTTAATCCGGGCAGTTTTTATTGTCATGGCTTTTAGAATCTCCTGGCAGGTCCATCATCATCCCAGTCTCTGTCAAACCGGTTGTCTTTACCAAAACGACGGTTATCTCTTACTTCACGGATGTTGATGTTACCAAAGCGATCGATGAAGATCCTGACATCTTTGCGGCCAAGGAAGAAAGTTTCAGTATCTATCAACCTTTCGGCTCTTCCAAAAAATCCCCGTCTCATTTCATATACCCTGATACTGTGCATTCCTTTGTGGAAACTGGCCAGCCTGATGTTCATATCGCTGCCAAAGTAACTTTTACCATCGATAACCACTTTGTAGTTCTTGCTGTTATTGAGCGATACTACAGGCCTGTGGTCGGTAGCCATTACTGCAGCGGTTATCAATAATCCTGTTGCGAGTGTAAAGATCTTTTTCATGGTGATACAATTTAAAAATTGGGTACAGCAATCACCGGGTTTATTGCGGTACAATTTGTTTTTATTGCCCGGTTAACCTGTATAATTCAAAGCCAATGCCAGTATGCCAAAATGAGCTAAAAGAAATGTTAAGTAGTGAAAGCAGCAGATTATTAAAAATTTTACAGGCTGGAGACAAGGGCACCCCTTTTATAAAGGGCCAATGAAAGCAGGCTAAACCACAATAAGAAAATAAGAAATGAAATCTTCTGAATGACTGGTAAGTAGGTCAGCAGATCTTTGCTGTAATAAACATAGTTATTGACCCCGCATAGCAACAGGCACAAAATGCCTGTACCTAAAAGCAGTAACATTCTGTGCCGGAAAAGATTTACCAGCAATATTATCATTGCAATACATCCGAGCAGGGCAGCTGTATTAATAACATGATCATGAAAACCTGTTAACAGAAATGGTATTACCAGCATGGAACCAACACCGGCATAACGAATCATCCTGCTACCCGTTGTTTTATCAGCAAAAAGGCCTGGAATAGTGCACCAGAAGATGATCAGGCTGATCATAAGGACTATCAGTGCAAGTATTGCAACAGGTCTTGCTGTATTCAGCTGCCCGTTTTGTGCGTCGGTAGCCAATAGCTCACACCAGTAATTATGCTTCCAACTGAATCCTGTAGTTGATCTGTTAAAATCAGATCCGCCTGGGTATAGTAAAGCCGCTACAATGTACAGTATGATAAAAAGCAATATCCCCAAAACAGGAGAAAGCACCCAATAGCTATTTGATTTTTTTGTAGTCAACTACTGATGATAATAACTAAATGTACCCAGCAAAACAGAAGGAGAAAGTTAAGGACTTGTAAATAATCTGCTGGGGCATTGTTTTAAGAACAGGCCCAGGCTACAAGCGCCTATTACATGCAGGGGTGACGGAGATGGGCTTTACATTGCCGGCGATGTTCTTCCTGAAGGTGTAAGAAGGTTAAGGTTATTATAAGATGCCTTCCGAAAATGGAAGTGATTTATATTTTAATTTGATTAAGAAAACGGGACAAAAGTTTCTTTTAGACCAGGAAGTTGAAGTGTGATTTTTTTTAATTCAGCGATTCTTTATTTAATTCAGGCAAGATACATTTTGGTTTGTATTGTTATTGAGGGAATACCAACAATGGCGTAAAAAAATTTTAATTTTTCAGTCTCTTGATATTCTGTAACCTGCCTGCCAGTGCTGTAGTCTTACACCGAAAGTAATCCATATGCGAATGATTTTGGTTGTTATAGCATTCATCTTTTCTTTAGCTGCTCCCGGCCAGATCAGTAAGTACAAAACTGCGGGCCGGTTTGATGACCTGCAAACGGTGTATGTGTACCAAAAGTCAAATTGGGATGGAACTAATGCCTCACAGATTTTCCTGTATGTGGCAGACAGTAACAGGCTGGAATCGTTCAAATGGACACCGGGAGATAAGACTGCCACATTGGTTACGGCTATTATCGACTGGGAAAATTTTTCTGTTAGCCGGTTTACCAACCACCGGTTGGAGCAAGGACATGAACCCCGTTTAGTTGCCACGCTGCAGTTTGACGGAAAGAAACAAATCAATATCGAAGTGGGAACTATGAGGGATTCCTTGCTATTACAAGGATTGCCCTGGCAGAGTTATGATTTCGACTTTGCTGGATTAGGGTTTGCCTGGCGGGCATTGGTCAATAAAACAGGTTCCTTTGATTTTTTTATAGCTGATGCAGCTATGGTAAATAACAATATACAGTTTGTAAATAAAGGCAGGGTAACAGTATACTACAAGAATAATGTTCTGATTGATGGAAAGCCTTGTCTATTATATGAAGTGGATGGTCCCGGGTTGGAGCATAAAGGCGGGCAAATATGGATAAATGCTGCCACTCTGATGATAGAGCAGTATAAAATTTCATTACCGGATGAACCCGGTTTTGAAAATGGCATGCTGAAATTGATTCGTACAGAAAAGATGATGCCAGCAGCGTGGGAGGTATTTAAAAACCAGAGTGTAGGGAATTAAATTGGGACTTTACTTCTTATCCAGTATATAGTTAAATCCGTTTAAAGTTTGTCCCTTAAAACTGGCTTCCCAGTCATATTTATCTTTATATAATTTAATGATCTTAACACGGATGGTATCACCAATTTTGAACACCACAAGTGGGGTGGTGGAAATATCTTTTTCCAGGATCATATTGTATTCGCAGTCGTTAAGCCAGTTCAATCTCCAGGTAAAATTGATACCACCTTTTTCAGATACCTCAGTTTGGTGAGTTTTCGTCCGGACAATAACTGTATCCATCTCCTCGTTTGCAAAAACTCCTTTTTTTATACTCTTGCAGAACTGAAGGTGGGCAGAATTTGAGAACAGGAATAGTAGCAAAACCAGAAGTTTCATTGCTTAATTTAATGTTCTCAAATATATGTCAAATCATGCTGGCAGGGAATTTAAGCACCAGCTTTCCTGAGGCTTATCAGTTGGTTAAATAACCTTTAGTTAAGTTCTTAACGACCGGGTTTTGAATGCCCAAAGCTCGCCCAAAAACCATACCTTCGCACATCCTAAAATTGGGGCAAACGTACATGAAGAATATCCGGAATTTTTGCATTATCGCCCATATTGACCACGGCAAATCCACCCTGGCTGACAGGTTGTTGCAAAGTACAGGTACCATCAGCGACCGGGATATGATGGACCAGGTGCTGGACGATATGGACCTGGAAAGGGAAAAGGGCATTACCATTAAAAGCCATGCCATCCAGATCAATTACAAGCATACTGACGGGCAGGAATATATACTGAATCTGATTGATACTCCCGGCCACGTTGACTTTAGTTACGAAGTGAGCCGGGCACTGGCTGCCTGTGAAGGATGCCTGTTATTAGTTGATGCTACACAAGGCATCCAGGCTCAGACTATCAGTAACTTATACCTGGCTATTGATAATAATCTTGAGATCATTCCTGTTATCAATAAGATTGATATGGATGGGGCCATGATTGAAGAAGTGGAAGACCAGATAGTGGACCTGATAGGGTGTAAAAGAGAAGATATACTGCATGCCAGTGCCCGTACCGGCCTTGGTGTGGAGAAGATACTTGATTCAATCGTCAACCGGATTCCTGCTCCGAAAGGAGACACAGAAGCCCCGCTGCAAGCCCTGATATTTGACTCCGTATTCAATTCATTCCGCGGTATCATCGTTTATTATCGTATCCTGAACGGTTCGATTAAAAAAGGAGATAAAGTACAATTCGTTTCCACCGGGCAGGTGTACGAAGCTGATGAAGTGGGTATTCTTAAACTGAAGATGACGGAAAAGAGCGAAGTGAAGACGGGTGATGTGGGGTATATCATCACCGGCATTAAAAATGCCAAAGAGGTGAAAGTAGGTGATACGATAACGATTGCTTCCAATCCTAACCCGCAAATGATACAGGGTTTTGAAGAAGTGAAGCCAATGGTATTTGCCGGTATTTTCCCTGTAAATACAGATGAATTTGAAGAGCTGCGGGATTGTATGGACAAACTCCAATTGAATGATGCGTCACTTACTTATGAACTGGAGACATCACAGGCACTTGGTTTTGGTTTCCGTTGTGGTTTCCTTGGTATGCTGCATATGGAAATCATCCAGGAAAGATTGGAGAGAGAGTTTAATCAAACGGTTATCACTACTGTTCCGAACGTAAGCTTTATTGCTTATACTACGAAGGGAGAGAAAGTGATCGTTAATAATCCAACCGAGTTTCCCGACCCGGTAAAGACAGAAAGAATTGAAGAGCCATTTATCAAAGCACAAATTATTACCAAGCCGGAATACATAGGCAATATCATGACACTTTGTTTGGGTAAAAGAGGTATACTGATGAACCAGAGTTACCTGACGCCGACTAGAGTAGAGTTGTTGTTTGAAATGCCATTGACGGAGATCGTTTTTGATTTCTATGATAAGCTGAAATCACAAACAAGAGGATATGCTTCTTTTGATTATCACCCAATCGGTTACCGTGACAGTGATATTGTGAAAATGGACATCATGCTGAATGGTGATAAGGTAGATGCCCTGAGTGCTTTGATCCACAGGAGCAGGGCACAGGAATTTGGTAGAAAACTCTGTGAAAAACTGAAAGAATTATTGCCAAGACAACAATTCCAGATTGCCATTCAGGCGGCTATTGGTGCGAAAGTGGTGGCAAGGGAGAATATCTCTGCCATGCGAAAAGATGTGACGGCTAAATGTTATGGTGGAGATATCAGCCGTAAACGAAAGCTGCTGGAAAAACAGAAGGAAGGTAAAAAGAGAATGAGACAGATAGGAAATGTAGAAGTACCACAAGAAGCCTTTCTGGCAGTGTTAAAGCTGGACGATTAAGTGATGAGTAGCAATATATTTACAGGCATCAGTGATGGTGCCTTTTTTATTTTTACCGAAAGCTGTGATTTTTTTGGGCTTTATCTG
>CAZTKV010000003.1:32080-34137 GCA_964614285.1 uncultured Chitinophaga sp.
TGATGGTGCCTTTTTTATTTTTACCGAAAGCTGTGATTTTTTTGGGCTTTATCTGCGGGAATAACCCGGTTGATCAGAACAATTGTTTCCACAACTGGTAAATATTATCCGGAGAAAATTGCTGAATATTATTTATTGCCAATTCACCCATTTTCTTTCTCTTGGCATCATCCATGATAAGGGAAGAGACAGCTGCAGCCAGTTGTAACGAATTTTCTTTTTCAACGAGTATGCCATTTTCTTCATTTTTGATAATATGCCTTGGACCGGAGTCACAATCAAAAGAAATGCAGGGAAGTCCGGCGGATTGTGCTTCGAGCAATGTCATCGGGAAACATTCATTCCGTGATGTCATTACATACAGAGAAGCGTTCTGGTATTCTGAAATGATTGAATGACTGACAGGAGGCTGAATGATGAGCCGGTTTTGCAGATTCTCTTTTTCAATGAATTGAATTACCTGTTCTTTCATATCTCCGTCGCCGATCAGTTTCCATTGCCAGGTGGGATGTTCCTGTAAAACCAGTTTGGCTGTTTGCAGTAAGAAATCAGTTCCTTTTACTGCTGTTAGCCTGCCTACGGTCAGGATCAGTTTATTGGTTAATAAGGAAGGTGGTGAAGGTGAGATAGAATTGGGGATAACAACGGGATTATGATTAATGGAAGCAAAAAGCCTCTTTTCATCATTATTCAAACACACTACAGCATCCAGCCGGGGATAAGTAAGCCTGAACACATTATTCCAGAAAACATTTCGCTTCAGTTCGTAGTAATGATGATGCTCCCAGGAAACAACTTTTGAAATCTTTCTTGCTCCTGCTAAAATAGCCGCAGCAGCGAAGGGATATTCAGAAGCAATTACCAGGTCAGCTTTCAGATCTTTGAGCAAGTTCCGCAGTTTCAGTACATCGGTCAGCAATTTTATCTTGCGTGAGATCACATTACCTTCCGGAGTAATACCAAATGATAAAGCCTGTTGTATTACCCGCACTGCAGGAAGGAGAGGATAGAAGCTGTTCTTTGTCTCATCAAGTATTACTAAGGTTACCTGATGTTTTTTTTGCGCAAACAGGTTTGCCGTGTTCACTATAGCTCTTTCGATGCCACCGGGCAGGTCGAGTCGGGAACATAAGATGGCGATATGTTTTTTTACTTTATCCACTTTTCAGAGTTTCCATAATGCCAATTTTTTGTCGGGATACCCATCGGTAAAATCTTCTTCAATAGAAGTCTCCGGCTCTGGCAGGGAAAATGGAGGAAGCCTCAGGTTGATCATCCGGAATCTTCCTGGTTTAATATCCTTATTCTCAGTGATAAAATTGTATGTGTTTGTAAGCATATATTTTATTCCTGATTTTTTGAAATTTTCAATAGCGGTGCTAATCAGTTTGTTAGGCAGATGGATAAAACAGTCCCTGCATAATACTACATCGGCAGCGGGCAGGGGATCTTTGGTAATATCAGCAACGATAAACTCATGTCCGGGAAATTTCCTTTTATTTTCTTCGATCATCTTTGAAATAATATCAGCACCTGTGTACCGGATATTATCGAGGTTAACCTTGCTTATCCAGTTGAAGTCTCCGCATGGAGCATCCAGCAACCACCGGGCATTTATAGATTGAAGGAGCAATGGAATTTTTTCCCGTATACTTTTTGTGTGATCCAGTGTAGAACCAACACCTGATCCTGTCTCATTCATTTTCCATAGATCGGATTTATAGTAGATGTCATGAAAAACATCAGCCAGTTGTTGTGACTTCTTTTTTCTGAAAAAACGGAACATCAGGATTTGCCAGTTAATTTTTTGAAGAATTGTCTAATACAATAGTAATATTTTCTTGCCGATGTACGATAGTTGTTTAAAAAGGAAAGATCAGGGTGTAGACCTTTCCCTTTTTGTTTCTGCGACTGAACAGCTGTATTATATACAACTAACCTTTCTGCAACTATTTTTTCTTTCGTCAGTTCAAGTTGAATTGTATGACAGGCATTTTCGCCAAACTGTTTGCATAACCCGGGATTAGAGAGTAAGTGAAGTATTGCTTCAGCCAGTG
>CAZTKV010000003.1:34237-46073 GCA_964614285.1 uncultured Chitinophaga sp.
AACTGTTTGCATAACCCGGGATTAGAGAGTAAGTGAAGTATTGCTTCAGCCAGTGCAGCAGGATCATTAGCCGGGACTATCCAGGCATCCTGTCCGTGTGTAAACAATCCCGAAGCCCCCGTTTTGTCAGTAATAACAATTGCTTTTTTATACACTGCTGCTTCAATTGCCACATAACTGAATGTTTCAAAATCAGAAGGAATAATTACAAGCGAGGCGGATGACAAGTATTGCTGAGTGGTACTGTGTGATTGTTCATTTTTCCAGATAAAGTTATGTTGCCATACAAATGGGTATTTTTTTTCAAGATATGCTGAGACTTTTTGTTGCCCCGGTGCCAGCCAGGTATCGCCGCCTATCCATTCTAATACTATTCCAGGTTGTTTAAATGAAAGTAATTCCATGGCCGCGGCCATAGTATAAACTCCTTTGGCCGGTTGCAGCCCGCCAATCACCAGTAGTTTATTTTTATCGGCAGGGTGATTATCTCCTGTGTCTTTATTGATCCATGGAATGGTGGCTGACTCAATATCTCTTTTAAATAATTTTTCAAGATCCAGCTTGTTTACCTGGCTATGCGCTATTACAGCATCGGCTTGTATGAATGATAGCTCTTCTAATTTGCATACCACCCTGTAACTATCATCATTATTACTGTAGTTATACCTGGATAATTGAACCAGGCTTCCATGGCCTGTGATAATAACAGGGGGAAGAGATCCATCACAAAGAAATATACCACAACCGCCATAGTCTGAAGCTTCAATAACATCAATATTAAATTGATTATTGTTAGACAGCAGCCATTGCCTCATCGCCATTCCAATAGCAATCCAGTTAGCTGCATCATAGCCGCCGGGTCTGAAATAGCCTTGCCATTGTTTATAGTGTTGCTGGTATGTCTTTCTGAGTATGACTTTTGTAAGTAAACCCTCTGTAATGATCTGATCATTTTCTTCACTGTTATATGCCATATAAAGCACAATTACTTTATGACCAGCATCGGTAAGCAGGGAAACAAGATGCTTATTGAAAGTGGCAATGCCACCTACCTGCGGGGGAAATCCGTCTGTTGCAATGCAGATGGTCATAATTTTATTTTCTTCAACCTTACAGCTATAATATCAATATCATCGTAGAAACAATAATAACCTTTTGCCTTTAATAACCTGACAGCCTCTTCTGCCTGGCCAGCTGCCAGGTTTATATACTCAAATTTGATTATATCCGGTTTAAGAAAGGTAAAGTCGAGTTGTTTTAACACATCAAAATCATATCCTTCCACATCCACCTGAAAAAGATCGGCAACCCGGTATGGATAGTACTCTTTAATAATGTTCATCAACGTGTCGGCCTGGACCCTTTCAGTGATAATAACAGAAGAAGGGATATGAGCTTTTTTATGGTGAGCCGGATCTACAGAAGCGATTCCTCCTGCCCAATCAGGAAGCCCGTCAGTTCTGGCCGGATCAACCCTGTACAATTCAATTTCCTTTTTCTCGTGAAAAACTGCCTTGTTGACAGCTATTACAAAGGGGTTATAAGAATAATTTTTTTTCAGTTTTTCAAAGTAATCAGGTAATGGCTCAATAACAATGCCTGAGGATGTTCTTTCTTTTACAAAATCATACAAAAAATCATAGCCGGTTCCATCCCATGCTCCAACCTGGATAAAACGAAATGGTTGATTTACGGTAAAGTTTTTAGCCAGGGTATCCTGCAGGCTGAAATTCTTTTTTGAGAGAAAGAAAGTTTTCCTTGCCAGTATCTTAATAATATTTATGATATAGTTAATCATGTAGTAATGCCCTAACTGATATCCATATTGCTGATAAAAATTTTGTTCCACTCAGGCCGGAGTTCTTCTCCGGAATTAAATACATCATGTGGCAGAACAGTAAAAGTAAAAGCATCATAAAGGCACTCAAAGTAGTGTACCTGGTCGCCCAGGTAGAGATCGACAAAATATTTACCCGGCATATAAACATTAAACGCCGGTATTGATATAGTTACTTCTCCTGGTTCATTGACTTTGAGCTCCAGTTTTTTTCCCAGGTGTTTATTGTTTAATCCTATTACCGGGTTATAATTCTCATCTTTAATTACGATCCCCACTTCCGGGTCAACCAATGGAGACTCCAGGTAATAACCGGCTGTTATTTTAAAATCGCTTCCGGGTATGAATTCTTCTGCAAGGTTGTTATTAATGTACATTTTTGCATTCAAAAGACCAGACCCCGGTTTAATCTTGTTCGGATGCTGTCCCAGGTCATATGCCCCGCTAACAGTGCGGTTAACTTTTTGCAGGTAATTACTGCTGTATGTTTGTAAAACAGTATTTATGTCACTGTATAATTTATTCTCACCATTCTCCAGGAGAAGTCCTTTGGTGCATAACTGTTTTACAGCAGCTAAATTATGGCTAACAAAGAGAATACTTCTGCCATGGCTTTTGCTTACCTCTTCCATTTTACCCAGGCATTTTTTTTGAAATTCCATATCTCCGACAGCCAGTACTTCATCAATCAATAATATTTCCGGCTCAAGATGGGCGGCCACAGAAAATGCAATTCGCAACTGCATACCGCTGCTGTAATGCTTGAGCGGGGTATCAATGAATTTCTCCACACCGCTAAAATCAATAATAGCATCCAGTTGTTTATTGATCTCCGTTTTCTTAAGCCCGAGAATTGAACCATTCAAATAGATATTCTCCCTGCCGGTAAGTTCCGGATGAAAGCCCGTACCTACTTCCAGCAGACTTCCTACTCTTCCCCTGATGATGGCCTCTCCGGTAGTAGGGGGAGTAATGCGGCTTATGATCTTTAATAAAGTGCTTTTACCGGCGCCATTGTGACCAACGATTCCTATTCTTTCACCCGGCATAACATCGAGATTGATGTCTTTAAGAGCAAAAAATTTCTGATTTCTTTTAGCCCGGGTGAAAATATTCCTGAATGAATTTGTAATTACATCCCTCAATGCCACATAAGATTGACCACTTTTGAGAGTGTACTCTTTGCCCAGGTTCCGTATTTCAATAGCTGGTTTCATTACGCTAGATCTGCAAAGTATGCTTCTGTTTTTCTGAAGTAATATAAACCAACTGCAAAAATGATGACCGTGCTTGCCAGCCCTATTGAGATGATTGCCGTATCAATGGGATGGTTTGATAAGGTAGCTCTGAATAACTCAATAGCTGCATTGACGGGGTTAATAGCTAATAAATATTTCAGCCAGGTTTGTTGCACTGAATAAAGCGGGTAAATAACCTGTGATGAAAAGAACAATACCTGCAGTAAAAAGGGAATGGTATACCTGAAATCTCGGTACTTTACATTTAATGCAGCGAGAAATGTGCCTGCACCGAAACCGGCTAAGAGTATGATCAGTATGCCTGCTGCAAAATAGAATACTGAATACCAGTGCATCGGTTGTTTGTAAATAAAGCAGAATACAAGGAAGATGATCAGCCCCATTATAAAATCGAACAGGGCTACCAGTACAGCTGAACCGGGTACAATCAGCCGGGGGAAATAAATTTTCTTGATGATGTTCGCATGCTGAATCATGCTTTCTCCGGCATGAGAGACTGATGAACTGAACAGGTTCCAGAGAATGAGCCCGGATAAAACAAAAATGGGGTAGGTAATAGTGCCTGTATCGATTTTCCAGGTTTTGGAGAATAGTAAGGTAAAAAGTACCATCATTCCTAACGGCTGCAACAAAGCCCAAAGGATACCGAGATAGGTTTGTTTATATTTTACCTTAATATCCCGCCAGGTGAAGAAATAGAAAAGCTCCTTGTATTGCCAAAGTTCTTTTAATCCGAGTGAAAAACGATTGGGCGGTTGTATGTGGGTGATGAACTTCTCCATGAGTTGTAAAGATACCCATTGGAGGCTGAAACGTAAAGAGTTAAAAGGCTTATTAATTGTCGTAGTTAAGAGGAGGACGGTTACCTTCTTTCGTTTTATTTTTATCCGTTTTTTGCTGTAGTTTTTGTTCGTTCTTATTTCCTTTCGGGTCCATAAGAGGATCACCTACGGGTGCTTGCCCGTCTTCCAGTTTTAGAGTAAACACTTTGTCAATATGTACCCATTTGCCATTTTCCCATTTAAAGCCTTCCTGGTCGCCATCGGGAATAAATGTCCATGGAAGTTCGGGTTGTTCTGATTCAGATATGAGGTGATCTACGAGAATCATATCCATCTCAGGAATATAGTTTACCAGTACCCTGGTTCCCTTTTTGAACTCAAGACCAATCCTGTATTTGGGAGGTTTGGGAACAGAATCTTTTTCGTACGAAAAGAAAGGGCCACCAAAAACAGGTTCATTTTTTTCATTAAAGCTGAGCACTTCAATCCACTTCATACTGCTTTGTGCACTGTTATTATCAAATCCAAACAGTGTATAATAATTCTTTCCCTTATGTTGTGTTTTAATAATGTTATAATACATAGCCCCGATCCAGTTCTGCCTGTTGCGTACAGAATCATGTGGTTTGTTTGTGAACTCAGATACATCTCTCAGTGGCAGAAGCTTCAATGAGCCATCAGCGGTACGAAATTGAATAGCACCTTTTTGGCGGGAATAGTAATCATCAAAACTGATATTCCAGGTGATGATCCGGAAACTGGTATCAGGGGCGTACAACTTCGAAATACCCAGTAAAGAATCAAAAGGGTAATAGAATGAATTTTTGATCTGCAAAGCTCTTACCAAGACTTTTGTAAAAGCACTGTCGGCCTTCATTCTTTCTTGTGGCAGGGTGTCTGTATTCAGGTGTTCAGAATACCTGCTCAGTGTATCTTCTTTTGCCTGCAGTTTTTTAAGATCTGCAACTGTTATTTTTTGACATAAAGCTGCCTGTGATAGAGATAACAAGAAGAAAATAAAAAATACATGGATCAGGATTTTTTTCACCGGGATGGTTTTTGTCATGCTTATGCTAAGTTACAGCTTCTTACAGATGCCCATAACGCCAAAAGGGTTGTAAAATTTTGTGAAGACTTATAAAGTCCTGGCAAAATCATTCAGGGAGTTAAAAGCCAGGTCTATTTCAGGGTGGGGAAACTCCTGGTGCGGCCTTGTAGAACGTATAAAAATGGTATAAATACCGGCATTTCTACCAAAGTGCATATCACTGAGGTTATTGCCAACCATAATGGATTTGGCGAAATCGATTTCCGGAAAATTGAATTTGGCTCTTACCGCCATTCCGGGATTCGGTTTTCTCTCGGGGTGGTCATTATGTATGGAGGTGCAATAATAGATGGCATCAATCCTGCCTCCGGCCTCTGAAACCCTGTCAACCATATATTGGTGTATCTGGTGAAGTGTCTCTTCCGTCATCAATTGCCGGCCCACACCCCGCTGGTTGGTGACAATGATGATCCGGGAAAATCTTTCAGCCAGTTTTTTAAAAAGGGCAGGGGCACCTTCCGTGAAAATAAATTCGTCAGGTGAAAAAATATAACTGCCGTCTTTGTCTACATTAATTACACCATCCCGGTCGAGGAATAATGTCCAGCCGGTATCAATTTTTTGTAAATCAAGAGGAGGATGACTGAGTTCGGTTTGAGCCCGGTTAAAATCTCCGGGGATACCTATATCTATAAAATATTCATTTTGTATCATCCCGTAAATTCTCCGTTCCCGGTACATAGCTTCCAGGTATTGCTTTTCAAAAGAGAACTTATCGGGAAACTCTTCATCAAGAAACTTATCCTTATTCAGGATATAAACTCCCCCGTTAATATTACCGGTTTCATAAAACTGTTTTTCTTTGAAACTGCTTACTAATTGTTCCTGGCTAAGTTCTACCACACCATACCTGTCAAATTGCTTCATTGGTTTCAGCAGTAATGTACACTCTGCCATATTATGGGTGTGAAACATGGCCGCTGTATGCAGATCAATTTTGAAAAGGGTATCGCCGTTTACTACTGCTACATTTTTTTCTTTGACCCTGGTGCAGGCCAGTAAAATGGCGCCACCCGTTCCAAGCGGTTCTTCTTCTATCACTGTTTCATAGCGAAGTGTAGGGAAATGATTTTGCAGGTATTCTTCAATTATTTCATGCTTGTAGCCAAGAGAAAAAATAAATTTTTCAATGCCCTGCATCCGCAGGTAGTTGATGACATAGAATATAAAAGGCTTACCAGCAACAGGTGCCATACATTTGGGAAGATCGGGTACAGCCTCCCTTAATCTTGTTCCCAGGCCACCAGCTAATATTATCGCCTCTTTAATCATGCAGCATGTTATGGGTCTCCCCTTAGGAGAGATTTAGAGAGGTGTAAAGTATTTTTCTTCCACCAGTTGACAAATAATATGCCCGATGGTTATATGACTTTCCTGTATTCTTGGTGTATCAGCGGAAGGGACATTGATAAGATAATCGCTGATAGCTTTCATCTGTCCGCCGGTAATACCAGTAAATGCAACGGTAATAATTCCTTTATCCTTTGCCACTTCAAACGCTTTGATAATGTTGCCCGAATTTCCCGAAGTGGAAAGCCCGATCAGGATATCTCCTTTTTCGCCAATCCCATCTATCATTCTTGCATACACTACATCATAACCATAATCATTCGCTACAGCAGTTAAATAAGAAGTATTGCAATGCAATGCTTCAGCCGGCAACGCTTTCCTGTCGGTATAAAAGCGTCCGGAAAATTCGGCTGCTAAATGCTGGGCATCTGCGGCACTTCCCCCGTTACCACAGAAATACACCCTCTTCCCATTTTTGAATGCATTGGTAACTACCTCAACAACTTTTTCAATCGTAGCAATGAGCTCATCATTCTGCAGTATTTGCTGCTTTGTTTCTATTGACGCTTCAATTATGCTTTTAATCTTTTCCATAATACTCAATTAAAGAGTTTACCAATACCAGCCAACTATATAGTCCATGTATTCAATCCATGCTCCACAAACTGGTAACTGCGGTGCCGCCCGCCAAAGTTCTCCAAACTTTTGATCACTTTGTATTTTGTATTGACAGGGCAGTAAAAGATCATGAACCCACCACCGCCCGCACCGGATATCTTTCCACCTGTAGCGCCGGCTTTTTTAGCTGTTTCGTATATTTCTTCCATCAAAGGGTTGCTTATACCTTCTGCCATTTGTCGTTTCTGCTGAAATCCATAATCCAGTATTTCACCAATTTCATTCAGCCTCCCTTTCAGTAAGGCTTCTTTCATCATCCGAGCCTGTTCCTTCAGGTGATGCATGGCCTCAATGGATTTTTCTTTATTATCGGTAACGTTCTTGCTTTGTTTTCTGATGATCTCCGCCGATTCACGACTGGTGGAAGTGTAGTATAATAACAGGTTATTTTCCAGTTCAAATAAATGTTGCTGCTTTACCCGCAGCGGGTTAACGATCACTTTGTCATCAGCATAAAATTCCATGAAATTAACACCGCCGAACGTAGCTGCATACTGGTCTTGCCTGCCTCCGGCCAGGTTCAGATCCCTTCGTTCTATTTCATAGGCATAATGTGCCATATCGTATTCGCCCAGGGGAAGCCGGAGCATTTCAGCAAAAGCCCCGATGATAGCCACTACAAGAGTGGACGAAGTGCCTAACCCGGAACCAGCAGGGGCATCGACATAGGTTGATAAACGAAAGCCCTGCTCTTTTATTCCATAATCTTTTTGGATGCGATTGTATACTCCTTTTAACAGGTCAAGTGTTCCGTTGACAGGTAATTCTTTTGTCCAGTCAAATTCCTGCATCTCATACCTGTCAATAGCTTCCAGTATGATCTTATTCTCCGCTATTGGTTCAATAGTAGCATTCGCATAAAGGGAAAGGGTAGCGTTTAAAATGGCTCCGCCGTACAGGTCACTGTATGGACTTACGTCGGTGCCGCCACCGGCCAATCCAATCCTTAAAGGGGCTTTACTTCTGTATATCATTTGCTAACTGAAAAATAGTACCGGCCATCGTGGCCCAGCTATATTTTTGTTTTTCGTTGCGAAGATGGGGAATAAAATAATTTTCACCTAATTGATAGAAGTTCAGGATGCCGGTTGCAATTGCTGCAGGAGTTGGTTCTACGACCAAACCAACTTTATTATCCGGAACCAGTGAGGGTAATCCCCCAACATTGGTGACTACCATTGGCTTTTCAAAATGATAGGCAAGGGGAGTGACGCCGCTTTGGGTGGCATTACGGTAAGGTTGTATTACTGCATCGGCAGCGCAGAGATAATATTTCACTTCGCTGTCGGGAATAAAATCTGTTTTTAATAGTAACTGGCTTCTTACGCCCAACCTGTCAATCTGCTCCTGGTATTGTTTTGCATCCTCATAAAATTCTCCTGCTACCAGCAACTTAATTCCCGACCTTTTTATTCTTTCATCTGCCATTGCCTCAAATAATAAATCAAGTCCCTTGTATTTGCGGATAAAACCAAAGAACAATATTATTTTTTCATTTTCCGGAAGGCTGAGGTGTTGTCTTGCGCCAGTTTTTGAGATAATAGCTCCGAAATTGTCGTATAAAGGATGTGAAACTAACTGAGCCGGTTTTGTCTTTTCAAATATTCTTAAATCACTCATCACTTTTTCACTCATAGTGATAAATGCATCACAGCTTTTCAGGAAATATTTCGTAAATGGTTTGTCTCCAAATCTTTTTTCATGAGGGATCACATTATCTGCAATGCAAATGATCTTTGTGTGCCTGTTTTTTTTAACCCGTCTAAGAATTGTTCCCAGCGATGGCCCCATAAAGGGAAGCCAAAAGCGGACAATGATCAAATCAGGACTTTCTTTTTTTAGTTTATTACCAACACTGATCCAGTTGAATGGATTAACAGAATTTATGACTGAACGTATAGTAATGCCTTCCGGGGCCGGGTCATCACTGTATTGGGTTTTGCCGGGAAACAAGAAGGAGGGATATTGTAATGAAAAAGAATAAATAGAACAAAAATGTCCCTGGTCATTGAATTCTTTGGCCAGCCGCTGGTTGAAGGTAGCCAATCCACCCCGCAAAGGATGTGCAGGTCCTATGATGACGATCTTCGCCATTATAAACCGGTTTTGGTTTCTATCAGGTAAGTATTCCGGCTGGAAGAATTTCTTGCGATCAGTTCACCGATGAACCCGGCCAGGAATAATTGCATACCTATTACAACGGAAGTAAGGGCCAGGTAAAACCCGGGCCGGTTGGTCAATGCAAAACTGTTGTCGATTATTTTTGATACAATAAGGTAGATGGAAATACCAAGACCGGCTAAGAAAAACAAAGTGCCCCATAGCCCGAAAAAGTGCATAGGTCTTTTCGAGAACTTACCCACAACAGTGATAGATAACAGATCAAGAAAACCATTCACAAATCTTCGCCAGCCAAATTTTGATTTTCCATATTTGCGGGCACGGTGTTCAACCACTTTTTCACCTATTTTCTTAAATCCGGCCCATTTAGCTAATACGGGAATATAACGGTGCATTTCTCCATATACTTCAACCCCCTTTACTACTTTATTCTTATAGGCTTTCAATCCGCAATTGAAGTCGTGCAGTTTTATACCTGACATACTGCGGGTAACTGCATTAAAGAATTTGGAAGGAATATTTTTTGTCAGTGTATTATCGTAACGTTTCTTCTTCCAGCCACTCACCATATCATAACCATCTTCAAGTATCATTTTTCTCAATCCGGGAATTTCGTCGGGGCTATCCTGCAGGTCAGCATCCATGGTTATAACTACATCACCACTGGCTGCACGGAATGCTTCATTCAATCCGGCAGATTTACCATAATTACGCTGGAATTTTATGCCTTTGATATTTGAATTGCCGGCTCTCAGTTTTTCAATTATCTCCCATGAGTTGTCACTGCTGCCATCATCTACAAAGATGACCTCGTAACTGTAATGATTCTCCTTCATTACTTTTTCGATCCATGCCGTTAATTCAGGCAGTGATTCTGCTTCATCTATGAGTGGTATGACAATGGACAGATCCATGATATTTATCTTCTTCTGATGGTTAATGCTGATACAATTGCTGTCACAACTGCTCCGATTATCAAATATCCGAAAATTGAACTGTAAACCAGCATGGTGCTGTAGCCCTTTTTATAGCTGTTGACGATAGTGTCAATCTCCGCCGGTGTCTTTGAATTTGATTTGATCAATTCCTCTTTGTAAAGTGTGGCGGACTCTTCCGCAAATTCCGGGTGCATTTTACTGAATAAGCCGGTGAATAGTACCATTAGTAAGGTTACAATGATAAAGCAACGAAATCCCTGGTTAAAGGAATCCCAGAATTTACCGGTGAAACGGTCAGATTTCTTATAAGCGGTTATTGTCCAGGTAATGCCCAGTGCATAAACAATATATACCAGGTATTGAAAAGCAGAATCGGCCTTCATGCCTGAATAGAATGTTATTAATGCGATACCTATCATCACAGCTCCGGTAACCGCACCTTTTATGGCAGGTGATAATTTCATAATCTGTAATTAAGCAAGGATGATTTTATCACCATTAATAATACCGGCCACTTTACCGGTTAGCTCCTTGCCGATAAAAGGAGAGTTGGATGATTTTGATTTAATATGATCAGGAGTTACCATCCATTTTACACCAGGATTGAACAAAGTAAGAGTGGCAGTATTTCCTTCTTTTATTGTTACCGGGTCAAGGCCGAATAATTTCCTGGGATTAATGGCCAGCAGGTCAACACACCTTTCAACAGTAATACCGGGTACAGCGGTGGCAAGCACTCCATATGCCGTTTCCAAACCAATCATTCCAAATTTGGCATATTCAAATTCTATCACTTTACTGTCAAATTCATGTGGCAAATGATGAGAAGCGAGACAATCCACGGTTCCGTTCATCACGGCATCTTGCAAGGCTGCTCTGTCTTCTTTGGTACGGAAAGGTGGATTTACTTTCAGATTGGTATCATACCCTGCCAGGTCCTCGTCGCAAAAGATAAGGTGATAAGGAGTAACAGAGCAACTTACATCGGTACCACTTTGTTTTCCTCTTGTTATATACTCGAGTGATTTTTTTGTACTTACCCCGGTGAAGTGTAATCTTGATTCAGCATAACGGGTCAGCTTAATATCCCTTGCTACAACCAGTTCTTCTGCCATAGCTGGTTTTCCAGGTAGTCCCAATTGAGTGGAAACAATACCCTCATTTATCAGTCCATGCGGGTTGATGCTTTTGTCATCAGGCAATTGAATGATGATGCCATTAAAAGCTTTTACATACTGCAGGGCTTTGACCAGTAACCCGGCAGACTGAACACAGTTGATACCATCACTGAATGCGATGGCGCCACTTGTTTTCATATCATACATTTCAGCCAGTTCTTTTCCTTCGGTATTCTTAGTAATAGCACCTATTGGATGAATACTGACAGCGAGTGACCGGCTTTTGTGAGTAATGTATTCAACCGCTGCTTTATTATGGATAGTTGGGTTAGTATTGGGAATTACCATCACATCTGTGTAGCCGCCGGCTGCTGCTGCCACTGCGCCGGTTTCCAGTGTTTCTTTGAACTCATAGCCAGGATCAGCAAAGTTGGCGAAGACATCAACCCAACCCGGTGATACATGCAATCCGGGAACAGCAATTTCTTTGTCTGCTTTTTCAGTTATGGATGTACTTATTTTAGTAATCCGGCCATTTTCAATAAAAATATCTGCTGTTTGTCCGTTGAAAGGAGAGGAGGGGTCAACTATTTTGGCTTGCTTAATGAGTATTTTCATTAAGGGGCGAAGATAAAGCTTGTTTTCGGATCAGAAAAAAGATAAAAGCCTGTGGGAACAGGCTTTGAAAATGAGTCGGGATGACTG
>CAZTKV010000004.1:0-3760 GCA_964614285.1 uncultured Chitinophaga sp.
TTTACCGTCGAAGCAAGTGATAAATTGTTTGTTCAGCTTCCCGGAGGTTCAAAAGATGCTTACTTTACCCGTGATATATTATGGGTAAAAGGTAAATTAGGCGGTGAAACGATTCACATATATGTCAATCACTGGCCCAGCCGAAGCGGAGGAGAGGCACGAAGTGCTCCGGCAAGAAATGCTGCAGCACAAGTTTGCAGGAACCATATAGACTCTATTGCCAGGCTGGAACCCAATGCCAAGGTAGTAGTGATGGGAGACCTGAATGATGACCCAAACAACGAAAGTGTGGAGGGTATTATTAAAGCAAAGGGAAAAGAAAGAGATGTAAGAACTGGCGGTATGTATAATCCCTGGATGGATCTGTATAAAAAGGGAATCGGTACACTGGCATACCAGGATGCCTGGGGGCTTTTTGACCAGATTCTGATTTCCCATGCCTGGCTTAATAAAGATCAAAATGGTTTCTTCTTTTACCAGCAACATATTTTCAATAAAGAGTACCTGGTAGAAAATAAAGGCCGGTACAAAGGATATCCTATGCGTACATGGGATGGTAATACATACCGGGGTGGTTACAGTGACCATTTCCCTACCTACCTTATTTTCTTAAAGGAAATTAAAGACGGGAAAAGAGGCTTTTAGATAAATAATTCTGATAATCAATTTATTATTCCGTCATTATGGTCCGATTGAGGCAAAAAAATGCACTCAAAAGAAAGCTTTCTTTATCGCCATAAACTCCTATCTTTGCCGCCCCAAATCTGTATTCGCAGATTCTTTGATCGAATGATCAATGTCCAATGGGATAAATCGAATTTTTAAATTAAAAAACAGGTAAATGAACAATTACGAATTGATGGTGATTTTTACCCCTGTTTTGAGCGATGATGAATTTAAAGCTGAGCAAAAGAAATATGCAAAGCTTGTAACCGATGCCGGTGGATCTATCGTAGCTGAAAACCCCTGGGGATTGAAATCACTTGCTTACCCGATCCAGAAAAAGACCACTGGTCTTTATTGGGTAATGGAGTACACAGCAGACGCTGATTTCAATGAGAAGCTGAAGATTCAGCTTCTGCGTGACGAGAGTGTTCTCCGTCACCTATGCACTAAACTCGATAAATACGCCGTCGAGTACAATGCCAAAAAGAGAAGTGGTGTAAAAACAGGAACCGAAAAAGCAGTGGAGGCTTAATATCATGGCAAAAAATGAAATTAAATACCTGACCGCCATTAAAAGCGATAAAAGAGTTAAGAAATTCTGTCGTTTTAAAAAGTATGGCATACGTTACATCGACTATAAAGATGTAGAGTTCCTGAAAAAATTTCTGAATGAGCAGGGTAAATTATTACCCCGCCGCCTTTCTGGAAACAGCCTGAAATATCAGCGCAAAGTTTCAGATGCAGTGAAAAAAGCCCGTCAGATGGCATTATTGCCTTATGTAACAGATCTTTTAAAATAACCTCACCCTAACTTCCCGGCTAATGGGAAAGACAGTCTGAATAAAACAACGACTGGGTTGGTGAACAAAAAGAAAACAATGGAAGTAATATTAATTCAAGATGTAGATAATCTCGGTGCTGTGAACGAGGTGGTAAAAGTAAAAAACGGATATGCCCGGAATTACTTATTGCCCCGTCAATTGGCTGTTGAGAATAATCCCAGTAATAAAAAGCAACTGGAAGAAAGAATGAAACAGGTGCGTAAGAAAGAAGAAAAAATGCTGGCTGAAATAAATAGTGTAATCGCAAAACTGAATGAAGCTCCTATCAAATTGGGTGCGAAAACAGGCACAAGTGGTAAGATTTTTGGCAGCATAACTTCTCTTCAATTAAGCCGTGCCATCCGTGAGCAAAAAGGATATGATATTGATCGTAAAAAGATGAGTATCCCGGAAGACGTAAAAGAACTGGGATCTTATAAAGCTGTTATTGATTTTGGCAATGGTAAATCAACAGAAGTCGAGTTTGAAGTAGTAGCAGAATAAGCAGCTAATATTTTTCGAAAAATCCCCCATTTCGGGGGATTTTTTTTTTGCCTCTCTGTGTGCTAAATTGTTAAAAATCAATGATTTTAGCATTCAATATACCAAACAGAGAATAATTTGGTAATATCTAAGGAAAAAATCCGTTATTTTGTCTTGCTTTTGGTGCTCTTTCAGTTTCACAAGTCCTGAACGATTCGAAAAACCGTAGAATGTTCATTGGGTACTGTTTACTGTTGACACTTTTATTTTTTTAAAACCTCTCAAAATGAACATTTACGTAGGAAACCTCAGTTGGAACCTGAAAGATCAGGATTTATCTAACCTTTTCGCTTCACATGGCGAAGTAGCGTCTGCAAAGATTGTTACCGACAAATTCACTAACCGCAGCAAGGGCTTTGGCTTTGTAGAAATGCCAAATGATGACCAGGCACAAGCAGCAATCGCTGCGCTGAATGGTTCAGAAGTTGATGGCCGTAACATTGTTGTCAATGAAAGTCGTCCTAAGCCGGAAGGCGGCGGCGGCGGTGGCTTCAAGAAAAGAAGCTTTGGCAGTGGTGGCGGTGGCGGCGGCTACAAAGGTGGTGGCGGCGGCGGCTACAAGAAAGGCGGCGGCGGCGGTGGTTACAACCGTGACCGTGGTGGATACAATAACGATTATTAATCAATAACGATATTCACGAAGCTTTAATAAGTCTGGTTCGAAAGAGCCGGACTTTTTTTATTTTCAGAATATGAAAAACAAATTACAACTGTCCCCAATAGTAGCCGGGTGTATGAAATGGGGACAATGGGGTGCCCGTTTTACAACAAGGCAGTTTGCTGATACTATTGCTGCTTGTATTGATAACGAAATAACCAGTTTTGATCATGCAGATATTTATGGTGACTATACAACTGAAGAAGAGTTCGGAGCTGCATTAAACCAACAACCTTCTATCAGGAAAAAAATACAGCTAATTACAAAATGTGGTATTAAGATGCCCGTTGCAGGAAGGCCTGCGAATAAAATGAAATCGTATGATACAAGCAGCCAGTATATCATACAATGCGTGGAAAGATCACTAACCTGCCTATGCACTGATTATATCGACGTATTTCTGATTCACAGGCCGGATCCGCTAATGAATCCCGAAGAAATTGCTGAAGCATTTACCAGGTTAAAACAGCAGGGTAAAGTGTTACATTTTGGTGTTTCAAACTTTACTCCTTCTCAGACAAACCTGATTAATAAGTATTATCCTGTCGAAATAAACCAGATTGAAATATCTCTGCTGCATCTTGATCCGTTTCATAATGGCCAGCTTGATCAATGTATACATGATCACATTCTGCCTATGGCATGGAGTCCTCTTGGCGGTGGTTCTTTACTTACTGATTTTTCGTCTGAAAAAAATATAAGAATACAAGCGGCGGTTAATTTGTTATGCCTGAAATACAAATCAAGCTTTGAAAACATTCTATTGGCTTTTCTCAGGAAGCACCCTTCGGGAATAATTCCTGTGCTTGGTACATCTAAGGCAGAACGTCTCATCTCAGCAATACAATCCAAAGAATTTCAACTTGAAACAGAAGAATGGTTTATGCTATGGGAAGCTTCTACCAGCAGACAAATTCCATAAAACGTAAATCAGTAAGGAATTAACCCTAAACTTTCATTTTCGCTTTTATATGATCCGAAAGTCGTAATGAAATGGCTACCACTGTGAGAGTTGGATTAATAGCCCCTCCCGTAGTAAAGCATGAAGATCCGGCAATATATAAATTGTCAA
>CAZTKV010000004.1:3860-6352 GCA_964614285.1 uncultured Chitinophaga sp.
TCTTCTTCATTCCATGTTCTTACATTAGACTGTACTTTCTGTGCTAATGGTAATGGGTTAAGTGAAATGGTTCCATTAAGTATTTTAAGCTCTTTTTGCACTTCGGGTACAATAGCCAACTCGGCCCTTACACTCTCAAATTGATATAATTTCAGTTCATCAGAAGTGTTAAGCCATAATTCGCCGGTCTTTAACTCGGGATGCTCCATAAAATACCGGCCCACCAGGTCATTATCATTACCTAATCCGGCTGGTGCCTGTTTATTAGAAGCTAATAATAATCTTGAATTCTGGATAGCACAGCAGGCCAGGATGAAATACTTTGCTTTGACAGTATGTTCTTTTCCGGCATAGTTCTTAACAGTAACACTTTTAACTGACGATATATTATCTGTTGCCTTTATATCAACAACATTAGCATAGGTATACAGGTGAATATTTTTCGCATTAACGATAACATCGCGGTATTTGGTGCCAAATCTCGTAGGGGGGCTGAAGTGCCACATCTTGTTCCAAACTATTTTGGGGTCCAATGGCAATGGAATGCATTTAGGGTCCTGCCTCATCCAATAATTGACATCCCACTCATAAATTCCAAGGTCCAATATATTATGCGCCGCAGGATAAAAAGCATCAATAGCATCTTTTTTAATGGGCCAGCCGCTATTTTCTACCCAATCCCTTACTTCAAAGTCAATATCATCAAATGTCGAACACATTCCTCCCCAGTGCATACTACTTCCTCCGAAATAATGAAGCCGGCTTGATTTCATTGGATAATAATTCTGACCTGTCAGTTTTCCATTATAGAGTTCCTGCACCTGGTCATCATACTCAAAACCTCCGCCTTCCAGCAGAATTACTTTATGAGAAGTGTTAATCCAATCGAAAGCAATGCTTATTCCTGCAGCACCAGCACCAATAATACAAATATCACCTTCAATCAGTGACCCATTGTCCAGTTCTCTTGCATCAATATGCATATTTTAAAAATCTAGGTGGTTAATGAAAAGAGTGCACACTGCCGGGCCTCAGTGATAGTAATGATCCATCCCTTTTCCACAATTGTTTTATAAGCCCGAAATTCTTCCAGTGTTTTTTTATTCAACAACTCTGCTACAGCAGATTTATCTGATGAATCAACTTTCTTTCCTGTATTGTCAATTAAGAGTAACTCCGTTAATTTATCCTTATCATCCTCTCCTTTTACCCTGCTCCTGTAGCGATCCCCTATTAACCGGATTTCAGCCTCGTCACAAAACTGCCCAAGAATTTCCGGCATCACCAGTGGATGGTATGATTTTCTATTTCGCCGGCTGAAATAAACTATCGGGACTGTTGCAACTACCGCAGTGGCAGCGGCAGCCAAGATGAAAGTTCTCCTTTTCATAGATAAGCCACAAAATAATTTTAATATCTCATAGGACAAAATATAGACGCCCTTGACTCAAAACTTTATTTTCTGAAGCTAAGAAGAAGTATTTTTACGACAGGTATACGCCACTCTCTGTGTAAAATATTATTGTACTTTTTTAACGCTTCCTGCCCCGCTGACTTTTTGGTTAACTGTAGCATTCCCTTTATACTTAACATCTGCTGCACCTGTTACCCGAACATCTAACTTTACGCTGGCAAATACTTCAGCATCTCCGGCACCTGATATTTCTACGTCAACATTCTCTGCAAGCAGATCAAAACATTTAATATCAGTGCTGCCTGATCCATCGGCTACAAAATCCCTCGTTTCGCCTCTTAGAGAAATTGTTCCTGCCCCCGACACATTAGCATCAATTTTTGGAGCCTTTACATCCATTTTTATATCACTGGCCCCTGTCAGATCGATTGAAATTTCTTGAGTACTGGTTATTTTGCTTTCACCGAAAATGTCACAAGCTCCGGAAGCTTTAAAATGCGTAAAAACAGGGCTGCTTACAAACACTTTTATGGCCCTGGAAGGCTTTAAATTGATACCACTCTTTTGGTGAATCTCCAGCATACCACCATCATTTTCAATTACTATATATTCCTGCAAATTTTCATCTGCTTCCACCCTTATTGATGTAGCAGAGTCTTGCCGCACATATACGTCTATTGAGCCACTAACATGCACCCCGTCAAACTGACCTGCCGAACGACTCTCTGTTTTTATTGTTCCATTTCCCCGGATCTTCTTACCGAATACCTCCCTGCAAGAACTGAAGAATAGCACAGAAAAAACTGCCAAAATAAATGTACGTTTCATATTGTTATAGTTTGAGATACTAAATTACCAAGCTTTAGCCGGTTTTCTTAAACTTTGACGTTCCTGATAAAAAAGGGGTTACATAAAGGACTAAGGATTCAGTCAATTCCGGGTTGGCTACTCCCTTAACCTCACCCGGTTTTCTTTACCTTCGCAGCATCATGACGGAAAAGATACTCATCCTCGATTTTGGTTCCCAATACACCCAACTGATTGCCCGTGCTGTGAGAGAAGCCAGCGTTTATTGTGA
>CAZTKV010000004.1:6452-7660 GCA_964614285.1 uncultured Chitinophaga sp.
TATCATTCAAAAGAAGGAAAGAAAATTCTCAAAAACTTCCTTGTAAATATCTGTGGTTGCAGCCAGGACTGGACTCCCGCCCATTTTATTACTGATACCGTGGCTTCTTTAAAGAACCAAATTGGTGACAGAAAAGTGATTATGGCGTTGAGCGGAGGTGTTGATTCCACAGTCGCTGCCACACTCATACATAAAGCTATTGGCGACAGGCTATATGGAATATTTGTCGATAACGGGGTGCTCAGGAAAAATGAATTTGAATCAGTACTCAAAATGTATGACCAGCTTGGCCTGAATGTAAAGGGTGTTGATGCCAAAGAACATTTTTACACCAAACTGGCAGGTAAAACAGACCCCGAGACCAAAAGAAAGATCATTGGCAGTTCATTTATTGACATATTCCAGGAAGAAGCCAAAAAGGTTGATGGAATTGGTTTGCTTGGACAAGGAACTATTTATCCTGATGTGATTGAGAGTGTGTCAGTACACGGCCCATCTGTTACTATAAAATCTCACCATAATGTTGGTGGCCTGCCTGACCATCTTCACCTGGAATTGGTGGAGCCATTACGTTCACTGTTTAAAGATGAAGTAAGAAAAGTAGGCCGTGAATTGGGGATACCAGCAGATATGATTGACCGTCATCCTTTTCCCGGACCCGGACTCGCTATCCGGATTTTAGGAGAAATCACTGAAGAAAAGGTACTGTTGTTGCAGGAAGCCGATCATTTATATATAAAAGCACTGAAGGATAACAATTTGTATGCAACGGTTTGGCAGGCTGGCGCTATCTTACTCCCGGTAAAAAGCGTTGGGGTAATGGGCGATGAAAGGACGTATGAATATACAGTGGCATTGAGGGCTGTAACCAGTGTAGATGGTATGACAGCTGACTGGGCTCATTTACCCTATGATTTTTTAGCCAATATTTCCAATGAGATCATTAATAATGTAAGAGGTATTAACCGGGTGGTATATGATATCAGCAGTAAGCCGCCTGCAACAATCGAATGGGAATAGCCAGTATTTGTTAAACTTATATCTATGAGAATTTATTTTTTTGCTTCTCTTGTCTTACTTGCCATTTTTCAGGACCTGAAAGCACAAGACTCCATAACTAAACATAAGATTGCCATTTTTGTTCCTTTGTATCTTGATTCAGCATTTGACGGAGCAAATGAATATCGCTACGCAAAAAATGTTTTTCC
>CAZTKV010000004.1:7760-13407 GCA_964614285.1 uncultured Chitinophaga sp.
ATTAATGTAAATCTTCCTAATGACGGGGGAGTGACAAGCAACCCTTTTTTTGTAATGCTGAATTCAACTCTTAAAACCCAATGTGAAGGTATTTACAGGCATATACAGAAATATTATTCTTTAAATCCGATAATTGTTTTTCGCAAAAAAGGACAATTAGAAGATAGAATCAAAATGTATTTTGATGAATTTGGGAAAAATACTCTATCTATACCGCTGAAACTAAAATATGTTGATCTGACGGATAGTTTTACTGTAAATCAGTTAACGCCCTATTTAGATACAACTAATCAAACATTATGCGTCGCAGGAAGCCTGGATGAAAATTTTGGCAAAAGACTGACATTACATCTTGCTATACTAAAAAAACAAAAATACAAAGCTGCTGTAATGGGCATGCCCACATGGGATGCTATAAAAGACTTCACAAAACCTGAGTACAAAGGCATTGAAATCATATACAGCACTCCTTTTTATAATCCCAGAACTGATAAGGTCAGCATGAGCATTACTGATTATTTCAGTACAAAAATGTATGCCCGCCCAAGTGATATGGTAATGAGAGGATACGAAACTGTTTGGCGCTTTGGCAAATTATTGATGCAATACAAATCAGACATTGCCTCTAACCTTACAAGAAAGGAATACAATATTTTCAGGGAATTGGATATACAGCCGGTACTCAATAAGCAGGGTATGACTTTAGATTATTTTGAAAATAAAAAGCTTTATTTTCTTAAGTGGCAGGATGGGATAATAAAATCTGTTAATTAATTTATTCATAATCTTGTGTCTCAATTCCGGTAGTGGCAGTGCGGCAATCTAAAGGATATACTATTATTACAAGTTGGCTTGAAACAAAAGGTTTCAGGCCTTTTTTATTTCAGGAGGAAACATGGAAAAAAATAATTAAAAAGGAAAGTGGTCTTGTAAATGCTCCGACTGGCTGTGGTAAAACTTACTCTGTATTCCTGGGTGCAATAATTGATTTCATCAACCATCATCCGGAATCGTATAACACTAAAAGTAATACTGGTCTTCAGCTTTTATGGATTACGCCTCTCAGGGCTTTGGCGAAAGATATTGGCAGGGCAATGGAAGAAGTGATTCAGGAACTTGGCATGAAATGGAAGATAGGAATAAGAAACGGTGACACATCTGTTGCAGAGAGAAATAAGCAAAAAAAGCAAATACCTGAAGTGCTAATTATTACTCCTGAAAGTTTACACTTATTGCTGGCGCAAAAAGGATACCCGGAAAAATTCAGGACATTAAAAATAATTGCCGTTGATGAATGGCATGAGTTATTGGGTAGTAAACGGGGAGTACAAGTTGAGTTGGCAGTATCAAGAATTGTCAACAGCCAATGGGATTTGGAAAATACAAGACCATCTGTATGGGGGATATCTGCTACAATTGGCAACCTTGAAGAAGCCAAAGAGGTTCTTCTGTATCCATTGAATAAAACCGGAACAATAGTAAGGGCAACTGTTAAGAAGGATATTGAGATTGAGTCTGTTTTTCCAGACGAGATCGAAAAATTTCCCTGGGCAGGGCACCTGGGAATTAAACTGGCAAATAAAATAATCCCCATTATTCAGCAAAGCCGCACTACACTCATTTTTATCAATACAAGAGGGATGAGTGAAACATGGTACCAGACATTATTAAATGTATGTCCTGACCTTGCAGGTTCAATTGCACTACACCACGGTTCTATTGATATGGAATTAAGAACATGGATAGAAGACAACCTGCATAGCGGAAACCTTAAAGCTGTCGTTTGTACCGCAAGCCTGGATTTAGGCGTTGATTTTCGCCCTGTGGAAACAGTTATTCAGGTTGGCTCTCCCAAAGGAGTCGCCAGGTTTCTTCAGCGGGCAGGCCGGAGTGGCCATAGTCCTGATGCAACAAGTAAAATCTATTTTCTTCCCACACATTCTCTTGAATTGATAGAAGCAGCAGCACTCAAGTCGGCAGTTAAAGAAAATATGATCGAAAGCCGGGACCCGATGATGCTTTGCTATGACGTGTTGCTTCAGTATCTTAATACTATTGCTATTTCAGAAGGTTTTAATGCTGATAAAATATTTAAAGAAATCACCTCTACTCATTGCTATCAGAATTTGACTCAAGAAGAATGGGAACAGATATTGCATTTTATTACCGAAGGTGGTAATGCTATGCACCAATACGACGATTTTAAAAAAGTAGAAATTGAAGATCGCATTTACAAAATAAAAAGCCGGAAAGTAGCTATGCGGCATCGCATGCATATTGGAACCATTGTCAGCGACGCTATGCTTAAAGTAAAATTCCTGGGCGGAGGTTATATCGGTGTGATTGAAGAATACTTCATTTCCAGGCTTGAGCCCGGAGATGTGTTTACCCTGGCAGGAAGAAATCTGGAATTTGTCATGATAAAAGACATGACAGCATTGGTCAGAAAGTCAACTAAAAAGAAATCAATCATTCCAAGCTGGGTTGGTGGAAGGATGCCCTTAAGTGCCAACATGGGTAAGAAATTAAGAGCAACATTGAATCAAATGGCGACAAAACAGCGGCCACAAGTTGAGGAGCTGGAAATATTAAAACCACTTTTTGATTTGCAAAGGCAACTTTCACATGTACCCAAAGAAAATGAGTTATTAATTGAGCAAATCGAGACTAAAGACGGTTTCCACCTTTTCGTGTATCCATTTGAAGGAAGGCTGGTACATGAAGCGATGGCAGCTATTCTTGCCTATAGGATCAGTCGTACCAGGTCTATAACATTTTCTTTTGCTATGAACGATTATGGGTTTGAGCTGCTGAGTGATCAACCTATACCAGTAGATGATACCAATGTATATGACCTGTTTTCCCCGGAAGATTTGCTAAATGATATTCAGCGGAGTGTAAATAATACTGAGATGGCCAAAAGGAAATTCAGGGATGTAGCTGTCATTGGTGGTCTTATTTTCCAGGGTATGCCGGGAGAAAAGAAAAAAGCAAGGCATTTGCAATCATCCGCTTCATTGTTGTTTAATGTTTTCAGTGAATATGATCCCGGCAATCTTCTGCTCCGGCAATCTTACCAGGAAGTGCTGGACCAGCAAATGGAAGAAGCGAGGCTAAGAGATATGCTGCAAAGAATTCAGCAATCAGATATTATAATTACTTTCCCGCAACAGCTTACACCTTTCTGCTTCCCCATCAAAGTAGATAGTATACGGGAAGATCTTTCTTCCGAAAAACTGGAAGAGAGGGTAAGAAAAATGCAACAACAACTAGATAAAGGAAAATAGTTTTTATATAGATTTGCCACTCAATTTTTCATGCAACATCCCGTTCCACATATTATTCGTAATCAAACATTTTGGGTTTCACCCGAACGTTGTTTGCTATGGGAGGAACAAAACACATTGATTGTTGCAGATCTTCATTTGGGCAAATCAGGTCATTTCCGAAAAGCAGGTATTGGCATTCCGCAAAGTATTTATAAAGCGGATTTACAGAGGCTGATGGCACAACTTTATCTCTATAAAGCAGAACGACTTATTATTGCCGGAGATTTTACCCATAGTACGGCCAATAAGGAACTTGATCTGTTTCTAAAATGGAGAAAAGATTTTTCATCTCTTCATATCGACCTTGTAAAAGGGAATCATGATATTCTGGCTGACAAATGGTATGAAGAGGCAAATGTAAAAGTGCATAGCTGGAAAATGGAAGCCAGCCCCTTTATTTTTTTACATGACCTGAAAGCTGAAACTAAGCTTTCAGTTGAAGAAAGAAAAATGTACCGCTTTACGGGTCATTTACATCCTGCTATCACCCTGAAAGGGAAAGGCAGGCAATCACTCAAATTTCCATGTTTTTATTTTACTGAAGAATATTGTGTACTACCTGCATTTAGCCGTTTCACCGGCGGATTTCAGGTAACCCCTGCGAAGGATGAAAAGATCTTTGCAATCGTTGAAGATGGTATTATGCAAATACCCTAGCGTTTTTTTCGAAGCTGGTTGTAATCAAGAAAGTAAATGAACCTGATCGTAAATTCATTGCCATGTCGCAGATCAAATATATCACCAAGGTTTTTCAAATATGTATTCCTTCCTGAGTTAATGTTAACTGTTTCATCCTGACCCAGCCAGTTTTTGCAACCAAGTATAAGGCGGCTACCAAGTCGAAAATCCCAAGTAAGGAAAGCATCCAGGTTAAAAACGTTGAAATTTTCATTCCTCCCATTGATGAATGCCCGTGAAAGAAGGTATCCATTTGCATCAACATTATGAAAGCTGATATAATTCACCCTGTTCCAGTAATGCCGTGCCCTTAGTGTCAGATTGAGACGGTAAGCAAAATTGTATATACCTGACAATACTGAAGTAAAGTCACGGTTATCACGGAAGCCAACAATAGGCTCTCCATTCGTTTCACGCATAAAAGCATAGCCAAGCTGGTTCTCTTCAAAATGAGAATCTGTCTGCAAATCCAACGAAAACTTATTGCTGAAACGATACCGCATTCCCAGGCTCACACCACTATAAACATTATCATACTTAGGTGCTGTAGCATAGATGCCTCCAAAACGTACAAATATTTTCTTACGGCTATCTGTACTTCCTTCGGCCTGAAATATATAATTTGATGGATAACTTAGCGGCCTCCCGTCTGTTCTCAATTCAAAATAATTCCTTTCCCAACCGGGAATAACATTAGTAGTAAGGGTAACATCCCAGAAATTCCGGAATATCCAGAATGCAGTGCCTGTTACATCAAACTTACTGTATGCATAAGGCTCATACATATAAACCAATCTTGGCGAAAGGCTGTAACTATAGGTAATAAAATTTTTTGTTGGTACAAATTTCCTGTATGAGATAGTTCCACGATATGAAATCTCATTTGCCGCAGCCAGAATTCCCAAATCATTAGGATCATAATTCTTTGACTCAACATTGCCCTGCAGAGAATATTGCCAATTACCACTGACCTTACCATACCGTAAAGTTGTATTATAACCATCGTACGGATCCGTTCCCCAAATTTTGCTATAGCGTACCGTACCCTGTAGTGCATGAATATTTCCCTTGTCGTATAAAGCGATATCTAATGCCGATACATTTGCATCTCTTGCATTTCCGTTGCGAAGCACATTAGTATTGGTGAAAGTGATATAAGAACGACCTTTTAATGCCTGGTCTAAAACCAGTATATTATAATTTGCAAGCGGCTCTGTTTCAATTCTTGTTTCTTCGTTTGTTAATCTGTTACGAATAATTGCATGCATAGGTGCAGTAACGGCATTAAATATTCCAATACCAAATTTTTTTCTGTTACGACCTGAAAATTTAATAGCATTATATAATTGCGTACTTGATGGGTTTTTGATAATTTCTATATTCGGGTCTGCATCTGCTGAATCCAGAATTCCAAAATAACCCCCGGGCATTGCTCCCACCCTTCTTGAATAAAAAAGTTTAGCTTTATTGAATATCTCAGTTCCTTCAGTAAAAAATTGCCTGTTTTCCTGAAATTGGACTTCATAAGGAGTCAGGTTGTTAACCACATTGTCGGAAATCACCTGGCCAAAATCCGGAATCAATGTTGCATCCAGCGTAAAGCTTTCATTAATTCCATATTTCACATCCATTCCCCCATT
>CAZTKV010000004.1:13507-18579 GCA_964614285.1 uncultured Chitinophaga sp.
ATCTTTACAGCGGTTCTTTTAGAACAAGGACCACCATAAAGCGGATAATTTTGTACAAAATCTTCTAATACCGGAGCATAGGTCCACGCCGCATCATCCAGCAGCCCATCAATTTTAGGGGGTTGATTTGTTTTTACCGCCTGCGTTGTTTTAACCTGTGCAACTGATTGAAAACAAAGGAGTAAAAGAAATATACAGATATGACTATTAAGCCTCATTAAGTGGTTGCCGCCTACAAATATAATAGACAAAAATGAAGGATGAAAGGCTGCCGCAGAAAAACGCATAAAAGCAATTTTCCAGCCCTTAAAACGGCTAATTCATACGCTTTTTTAAAGAACTTACCTGTTGTTGAAGGTCTGAAACCACATTTGCCAGCTGATTCATATCCCACCTATTTTGAGTATTTGTTCTTGAAATTACGACCTGTGCCTGCCACATCTCAAGTACTTCCTCTGCATTCACCGTATATGGATGAAAAGTGGGGTTATCGCTAACAAGTGTCAATTTATTTTTTTGCCGTCCATTCTTTTGTATTCTTTTATAAACTATCCCTTCATTCCGTGAAATTACAATACAGGCGGCATTATTTTTAAGCTCTTCCAAGTTTTCAACCTTTTCGCCGACGATAACTGATCCGCTTGGGGTAGGTAGCATGGAATCTCCAATTATCTCAAAAGCCCTGTAATTGCCACCTGCCAGCATGGGCAATGTAAACGTATTTAATTCATCTATGAATTCAGGGTCAGCATATCCAGCAAGGTAACCGGCAGCTGCCTTAACAGGAACGAAGGGGATATCAGGTCTGCCACTTACTAATTTCATAGCCCGCCTGCGGGCCAGGTAATTACTTTTATTATCGCTAAGATCTTTACGTAAAATATCATCAAGAGTAAGCTTAAACATATCACATACCACTTCTAATACATCAATCCTTGGCTCGGCCCTCTCCTCTTCATATGCCCCAAGTAGTGATCTTTTGATACGCAACTTATTGGCGAATTCTTCTTGTGTCCAGCCCCTGAGTTTACGGAGGTATTTTAGATTCTGGTTAGCAATAGCCATAACATCTAATTTATTTAGTTGCAAAATACTAATTATTTTAGATTTTCAAAATTCTTTATTAGCTTGCTTTTGGTTAAGCCGGAAAAAACAAAGATTTTTGCTTGTATGAAAAAGAAAGCCAAACCTGCTCCTAAGAAAAGTTCACAGGCGAAACCTTCAGTCAGGGAAAAACCTGTCATTCTCATTACAAATGACGACGGGATAACCGCTCCTGGTATACGAAACCTGGTTGAATCTGTAAAAGATATTGGGAAGATCGTCGTTGTAGCCCCGGATAAGCCGCAGTCTGGCATGGGTCATGCTATCACTATTGGTCAGCCGCTGCGTCTTCATAAAGTACATGTATTTGAAGGAATAGAATCCTATGCCTGCACAGGTACACCTGTCGATTGTGTAAAATTAGCAGTAGATAAAGTACTTCACCGAAAACCAGATCTTTGTCTTAGCGGCATTAACCATGGTGCTAATCACAGTATCAATGTAATTTATTCGGGCACTATGTCTGCCGCTGTTGAGGCTGCTATTGAAAGTATTCCGTCTGCTGGCTTCTCTTTACTTGATTATAGCATCGAAGCAGACTTTACTGGCGCCAGGAAATATGCAAGACTGGTCGTTGAAAAAATGCTGACCACCAAGCTTGACAAGCATACAGTTTTGAATGTAAATGTTCCTTCTAAACCTGTTGATTTGCTGAAAGGATTAAAAATTTGCAGACAGGCTTATGCAAAGTATGAGGAGGATTTCATAGAGCGAAATGACCCGCATGGCCGGCATTACTATTGGCTTACCGGAGAGTTTGTAAATTTTGATAAAGGAAAAGACACAGATGTATGGGCTTTGGATAACAATTTTGTAAGTGTGGTACCGGTACAATTTGATCTGACGAATTACGTTTTAAAAGCCAAACTGGAAAAAAACTGGCAATAATGATACTTACCAGAGATAACCTTAAGCTCGGATTGATACTTGGTTTGTTTGGGCCAATTATTGGTCTTGTAGTAGTCTATTTTTTAAAATTCTCCTCGTTCCCATTTATTGAATTTCTTGATAATTTTATTCATGAGAACAGATTGATCACTTCTATTGGTTCCCTAAGCCTGCTGGCCAATGCCATTCTTTTCACTATTTATGTTAACACTCACAGAGATAACACTGCCAAGGGAATTTTCATTATTACACTGATTTATGGAATTGGCATCCTGGTATTGAAAATTTTTAATTAATCTACCGAAGCTGGCTATGAAATACTACATCATTGCAGGCGAAGCATCCGGAGATTTACATGGCAGCAATCTTATTAAGGAACTAAAAAAACTTGACACTACATGCCTGATTCGTTGCTGGGGAGGTGATAAAATGCAAAATGAAGGAGCTGAGCTAGTAAAACACTACAGGGACCTTGCTTTTATGGGCTTTGCAGAAGTGATCATGAATCTTCGAACCATTTTTCGCAACCTGGCTTTCTGTAAACAAGATATTCTCCGGTTCAAACCAGATGTGCTTATACTTATTGATTATCCCGGGTTTAACCTCAGAATTGCAAAATGGGCCAGGAAAGAGGGTTTAAAAATAATATACTATATCTCCCCCCAGGTATGGGCATGGAAAGAGAACAGGGTAAAGATGATGAAGCAGTGCATCGACAAAATGCTTGTCATTTTACCATTTGAAAAAGCTTATTTCAAAACTAAATGGAATTGGGAGGTAGAGTATGTTGGACACCCCTTAGTGGAAGTAACCGAACAGGAGAAAATAAAGAAAGAAGGTGCAAAATTATCAGAGAAAAAGATAGTTGCGCTGCTTCCGGGGAGTCGCAGACAGGAAATACTTAAGAAACTTCCTGTCATGCTTGAAGTAAGCAAATCCTTTCCCGAATATCAGTTTATAGTAGCAAAAGCTCCGGGAACCAGTGAGGAATTTTATAATGATCTTTTAAAGAGTTACGATAATGTTTCTTTTGTTGCCAACAAAACTTATGACCTCTTGAAACAATCTCAAGCTGCCCTGGTTACATCCGGAACAGCCACTCTTGAAACTGCATTGTTCGAAGTTCCAGAAGTAGTTTGCTATAAAGGATCATGGCTTTCTTACCAAATAGGGAAAAGGTTGGTAAAAGTGAAATACATTTCTTTAGTAAATCTGATAATGGATCGTTTAGTTGTAAAAGAGTTGATACAAGACAACCTTACTGTTGAAAATCTGAAAGCAGAACTAAATGATTTGCTCTTCAATCAGGAACGAATCGAACAGATAAAGAATGATTACCAACTACTTAAAAAAAATCTTCATAAAGCAGGAAATGCCTCCGAAGAAGCCGCGATATCCATAATTCAATTCTTATCAGGTAAGTAGTTTTATAGCCAGAATAACGAGGCAAAGAATAAACATCAAAAGACTGATACGATTGATCCCATGCATATAGCCAATCCATTTGTCTTTTGGCCTGTTCGGATCTTTCTTCTTCAGGTAAAGGTATTCAGCAATTTGTTTTAAAACCCCCATAATCGGTTATTAAATATGCAAAAATAAGTACATTTTCTATCCCTGTCTAAAGCTGTTAAACACTGAAATTGCATATTTGTTCAATGCGGTCTTACCCTGAACCGGTTAGTTGTCTTTTTTTTAAAAAAACTGAAGTAAATATTATATACTATGAATCCAGCCGATATCCCTAATAAATTACTGATGATATCCCTTTGAGAAAACGTTCGGTTAGGGATTATTAACTGCAATGCCTCAAAAAGAAATGAAAAAAAGAAAATAAATAAAAAGAAGACTGTAGACTGTCTCTCCTGTGGAAGTAAATAAATCAGGAACAAAGTCAGTAAAAAATAGTACCCTCCATGCTGAAACATATCAAAGTAAACATTGTACTCAATACCCAGGATTTTCTCCGTATGAAAATCCGAAAGTGAACTCAATACTCCCGTTATTATCAATGCAGATAAAGCTATCCACTTGTTCTTCTTTTTAACTGTGGTATCCTTAAATACTTCCCCGGTTTTTCTATTTATAAGTACCCTTTTCACTTTATACTATATCATGACTTTTTCCGGCTAATCTTAATAGGCATTTTTATCCCCTTTAATTGTTACGTAAATAGTTAAAAAAATGATCCGGAGATCAAGCCACAGGCTCCAGTTTTCCAGGTACCATATATCATGCTCAATTCTCTTACGCAACTGATCCTTTTGCTTTATCTCTCCCCGGAAACCATGGACCTGGGCCCAGCCTGTTACGCCTGGTTTAACAAAGTGACGAATCATATATTCATTGAGAATCCTTGAAAAATCTTCTGTATGTCTTAGCATATGCGGACGGGGGCCAACTACTGACATACTTCCCACAAACACATTAAAAAACTGTGGCAATTCATCAAGATTTGTTTTCCGCAGGAATTTACCAAGTCGGGTAATCCTGGTGTCGTTAAGTGTCACTTGTTTTGTATCAGCCTCTTTATTGACCTTTAAAGTCCTGAATTTATAACAGGGAAAAGCTTTATTATCTCTGCCAGAACGTAATTGCACAAAAAATACGG
Organism: uncultured Chitinophaga sp.; assembly: GCA_964614285.1. GTDB lineage: Bacteria > Bacteroidota > Bacteroidia > Chitinophagales > Chitinophagaceae > JJ008. The sequence continues at coordinate 18,111 of CAZTKV010000004.1, forward strand.
GCCCTTTTGAATTTAGCTTAATCAATATTGCCATCACTGGAACCAGCCAGGATAAAATCAGTGTAATTACAAAAAAACTGAACACAATATCAAATAGTCGTTTTTTTATCCTGGCAGTTATGTCATCCAATGGCTCTGAACGTAATGACAGGATGGGTATATCATCAACAAAATCGATGTGGATATTCCTGTTTACAAACAAGTGAAAATCAGGTACAAATTTGAATCGTATCATATTTGTTTCAGCTGCCTGAGCCAGGTCGTATACATAAGCATTTGATTCTGGAGAGATAGTTGAATAAATTTCATCGATATCATTATCAATAGCATAAGAAATGCAATCCTTTCTGTTTCCAAGAATCGGAAATATTGATAGTTCATGAACTTCATGAGGATCTTCAAAATAACCCTCAACCGACAAGTTCTGGTTATTTAACAGAAAATGACTGACTAATCTCTTCGAGAGGTC
>CAZTKV010000004.1:18679-37688 GCA_964614285.1 uncultured Chitinophaga sp.
TAGGCGGAAAGCATCCATGCCATATTACTGACAATGAAAAAGACTGTATATGCATTTCCTGTCCTGTCGATCCTACCAATGATAAGCGTTAATACAAGATGCACGGCATTGAGGGCAAACAAGTCCATGCCTGCAAAAAATAAGCGAAACATACTTTTGTTACGGTTAGACATGCGAAGATTTTTTTTCTAAAATTTCTGATTATATCTGTCTACCATATGGATATTGCAAATAGGTAATAATTTTAACGGATACTGGTGGCAAATAACACCTGGATTTTTTAGAAGTTACCCGGGTATTAGTCTTTTTTACCGGAAAATATTATCTCATGCTGTTCTGTTACATTGTCCCAGTTAAACTCTTTTAATGCCCTCTCCTTTGCTTTACGGGATAAAGCTTTCATTTCCTGATAATTAGATTCTGCAAATTCGATTTTCTCACAAAGGGATAAAGGATCTCCTTTTTTGAATGTTATAGCTGTATCCTGTACTGCATATATATTTTCATCAATATCACTAACAATAAGAGGAACGCCTAATCCCATTACTGTTAACACTACAGGAGATAGTCCTTCCACATCTGAAGGCTGTATATAACAATAAGCATTATTCATTAGCCGGGTTACATCTTCTCCATAAACAAATCCGGGAAATATTACATTAGGTCTTGCCATTTCCTGAATTTCTTTTTCGTAAGGCGAAGGATTAGGTGAGCCTCCAACCAATACCAGTTTCTTTTTGGACTGGGATTTTTCAAAGGCTGGCAACAAGTAATGCAATCCTTTATCTGGAATAAATCTACCTACAAACAAATAATATCCTCCCTTCTCAATCCCCAGTTTCTTAAGAATTGAATCATCGTCTGTTACTTTTTCTACTTCACTGCCAAAGGGGATGAAAGAAAATTTCTTATTGAACCTTTTTTCAAAATATTGCCGGGCTATTACATTATCAAAAATGATGTCGTTTGGAAAATAGGCACTGATATAGGAAGATACTTTTAAGTATATTTTACCATACCATGGCCATTTATCTCTTTTCCAATCAATACCATCCTGGCTTATATAAACTTTCTTCCTAAACAACCGTAGTGGTAAAGCCCAAATACTATTTCCGCCATTCTGAATATGAACCACATCTGCGGTATTCCTGAATATAATATGACAAGTACATTTAAAAGAATGCAAGAGTGTATCAAACCCTTTTTTCTTAACTGTTTTGAAAGTCTTCACTTTTACTCCTTTATACTCATCAATATCAATATGTACATCAGGGTATCTTCTGTTATAAGCTATTACACTGTGCCCCTGGGCGGCCAGCCGGGGAAGTAACTCCATGGCAAATTTATCAGCCCCTGCAGCACCTTTTGCAGGCGGCAGTGTTCTGAACCCAAAAGCGGCTATTCTAAGTTTTTTCATTTCGAATCCAGATAACCTTGGTAATATCTATCAATATATTGCTTTAAAGCAACCGGCCATTCCTGCATCAGGTTCAGGTTCCTTAACTCAAGTTTTTTATTGATCAGCCTCTCGCATGGTGGCCTTTCTGCAAAATATGTTTCCTTGAAAAAATCAGATTTTACACTTGTAATCTTTACCTTGTCAGTGAGGCCAAGCAACCTAAGTAATTCTCCTGCAACTTCCAGCCTGCTTGTTTGTCCACCACAAACCATATTATAAAGTCCCCAATATTCTTTCTCGATTAATGCTTTTACATTTTTTGCAAAATCATGTGTATAAGTAGGAGTACCATCTTTGTCATCCACAATGAATAACTCTTTCTTGCCATCCTTAAGCTGCTTCATCAGCTTTTGTATAAACTTCTTATCCTTTGCTGGCCCCGCTCCCATCATCCAGCCTGCACGGCAGATTAAAAATCTTTTTGCATTCTCGGCTACATATCTCTCGCCCATGTATTTTGATCTTGCATAAACACCTAACGGGTTTGGAAGATCCCAATCGTCATACAGCTCCTTTTCCCCATCAAAAATTCCTGCTGTACTTATATACAATAGTGGTATATCCAGTTCATTGGCCAGGTAAACAGCATTTTCTACAGACATTGTATTTGTAGCGTAAGTATCATCTACATTTTGCTCACAAAATTCCAGGTTAGTGTAAGCACCTAAATGGAATAAATAATCAGGCTCAAACGCTGTGACATCCTTCCTATAGGCATCAAGATTCCGAAAGTCAAGGAAGGAAAGCCAGGGTTCATTTACGTCTTTATCAGTACACTTAAGATCATAAAAATCTTTAAACTGATGATAAAATGCCTCGCCAAGCATACCACCTGCTCCGGCAATGTAGATCTTCTTTTTCATAATGCTAATAAGTCGATTTTAATTTTTATAAGACAGATTTAATTATTCTTTGATACTATACCAGTAAAACTATTTTTATACTTTATTCAATTTTATTAATAACATTATTTATTATTGCTGCATTGGTTTTTGTCGAAAAATTCCTTTTTAAAAATTCCTTTAAGTTCTCAGCAAATTTTCTCTGCATTTGCTCATCAGCATATAAGGATAACAGTGAATCCTGCATTTGCCTGACATCCCGGATCCCAATCAATTTTCCTGTTACATTATTTTGTATATAATTTTTTGTAGAGGCCGTCTCTGTAATAATTACTGGCTTTGACAATAAAGCGGCCTTTATCATAACAATCAACCCACAGGGTGCCAAACTATTTAGTGGCAGAAAAACAATCCTGCTGTCCTTCAATAGCGAGTAAAAATGAACGGGATCAATATCATAATACATTTTCAAATTAGCCGGTATATTCTTAGCAGAAGGAAAATTCTTCTTCCTCGCCACACCTACAAACTGAATGTCAGGAAGGTTTACAGCACATTGAATAAGTCCTTCCCAATCCCGGTAAGCATCTCCCCCGGTAAAAATATAATCCGATCCCACACTAAAATCACATTGCTCATAATTATCATAAAAAATATCATGCAGGACAAATATCCGGTCAACAGGGAATTTAAATTGCCTTGAATAAATTTCAATGAGCTGTTCATCATTAACGGAGATCCATAGGTTCTTATTACGGAAAGCAATATTGTATATAAATTTCCTGAGCACCGTGTTCAGAAATCCCTTCTCATGAGCAATCATGTTCAGGGAAATAATCTTCCTCCTGATTCCAAAAACCTTACAAATAAAAGCTGCAATTGCTCCCACTACAAAGTTCCAGCTTACCAGCACATCTCCTTTACGGGTTGTTCTTATTCCTGCTATTGCTAATTTGAAGTACTTATACCACAACTTTATTTTACCCCAATTAGTCGTATCATCTTTAGGATCATAATCAGGAATTCCTTTTAAACTAGTACTGTTGCCGAGTTTAATCAATTCATCTTTCAACCAAAACTTCGTTTCAGCTGTAACCCGCCAATCGACTAATACTATAATATTCATCTTTTTAATTCCTGCTTATATTTTTCTTTATTGCTGGTCTTATTCCTTATTCAGTAATTAGCTTATTTGTTCTTTTTTGAGACTACGCTTTCAAAGAGTGTCAATAATTTGCTGTAGTGGCTATCCTCAGAAAACTCTGTGTTTAATCTGCGATAGGCCTTCTCGCCCAAGTCAATACATTTTGCCTGGTCTGAGAAAAGCTCATTAATCCTTGTTTTCAACAATGTAACATCCCTGATCGGGAATAGAAGCCCCGTTTCATTGTTGCTGACAATTTCTTTAAGACTTCCTGTATCTGAAGCAATCACACATTTCTTAAAAGCAAAACTCTCGAGAATAGAATTCGGAAAATTATCATACCATTCAGCCGGCATAACTGTAAAAGAACATCTGCTTAAATAGGACTGTATCTCCTCAAAACTCATCAATCCCAGAAACTCTATATGATGTTCCTTATCAGCCAAATAGTCTTTCAATACTTTATCAAAACCTGAACTCGAAGCGCCAATAATTTTCAGGTTATAGGGAGAATTTTCAAAGGCTTTAATTAATGTCATTATTCCCTTTTCCTCCTCTACCCTCCCTACATACAAAGCAAATGGCTCATAGCTGATTGACAGATCATTTCGGGCCGATCTGAAATTAAAAAAAGTCGGGATATGAAATGTCTTCCCGGCAGGAAAACCATATGCCTGAAGTTTTGTAATTGTAAACTTTGATGGAACAACAAACGCATTAACTTTTTTTGTCAGCCTGAGAGTTTTCTGCAACTGTAATGATGCAACTTTAACTGCAGAGTATATATATGAATTAAAAACACATTTGTTTACAATTGCATTAATCTTTGAACCGTGGAGGCATCTTTCACAAATATCTTTTTTATTAAAACGGTAGAAAAGACCGTTAGCACAAATTTGCCCAAAGTCCGATATCCGATGGATGACAGGCACTTTGTTCCTGACAGCAGCGTCAAATATACTTACAGAAAGTTTGTTTTGATAGTGAAGAACATAGATCAGATCTGGTTTTGTCTCTTTGATCAGCGCATCTAGTTTTTTCTTCGCCTCAAATGAATAAAACATCCTGGAGAAAGCTTTACCAACCGTCCTGATATCCCTCTTGTTATACTCGTTAAAATAAACTTCCTTTCCCTTTCCTATTGGTGACAAGAAGAATTTTTCATACTCGGTAGGCTGATTATGCTGGCTCTTGATACTAAATGGTATTACTGTATGCCCGTTTCTCTCCAGCAGGTCCTTGATATTAAATAAATATCTTTCTGGTCCTCCGGATATAAAATAGCGATAATTTACAATAATGATCTTCATAGGATAATAGTGAACCTATTCGATAACTAAATTTGTATAAATAATACACAATTTTATCCCTCCATCCATCTATCCCACCACATCTGGAACATCAGCAAAAGCCAAATTGGTGTTTCCCTTCCCTTTCTTCCCGCTAAAAACTCTTTTCGGATTGTCATTGCTTTTTTTACATCCAGCAGTCCATGTTTATTAAACTGCTTTTCATTAATGTAATAATAAAGATGATCCTTCAAGTCGGTCGTTAACCATTCAAACATAGGAATAGAAAAACCAGCTTTAGGCCTGTCCATAATTTCTCTCGGGATATACTTGTGGGCTATCTTTTTCAGCAGATACTTGGTCGTTCCATTATTATATTTTAATGAAGACGGAAGCTGAGACACAAATTCAATAATTCTGTGATCCAGCAATGGCTCTCTTCCCTCCAATGCAATACTCATCGTTGCCCTGTCCACTTTTGTTAAAATGTCATCCACCATGTAGGATCTGTAATCCTGTGCCAAAATCTTGTTGATATAATCATTTTCATTATTTACTTCACCGATATCATCTAGTAATCCAACACTATCATCATACTTTGGCAATAATTCTGAAATATCTTTATAATTAAGGTGCCTGTTATATATATCCGTAAGTCCGGTTGTTTTGTAAGTACTCAGAAGTTCATTCACCCTTTCTACTTTATGCACTTTTTTTAGTGCCGGCATTAACTTAAGTGATACATTAGAAACCCCTTTTGCCATACTAAGCAAAAGATCGGGGGAGTTTTTAATATAGCGGTTGATTTTTGCCTGATGGTGATACTTTGTATATCCTGCAAAAATTTCATCCCCACCATCTGCTGACAGACTAACTGTTACCTGCTTCCTGGCAAACCTGCTAACCAATGTTGTTGGAATACCCGAGCTATCCCCAAATGGTTCATCATAAATATCAGCCAGTAAAGGGAATATATCCTGCGCTTCTTTAGTTGTACAATAATATTCATTGTGATCAGTTCCGATATGTGCCGCAATTTGTTTGGCAAAAGGTGCTTCATCCCATTTCTTCTCGTGAAATCCAATTGTAAAGGTTTTAATCTTCTGCGTGCTGTTCGCCTGAAGTATAGCAGATACAACCGAACTGTCATAACCTCCACTAAGAAAAACGCCAACCGGAACATCACTTACCATCCTGTATTGAAATGCAGAAATAAATAATTTCTCAACTTCATTCTGGGCATCCTCCTCAGAGATATTCAGTTTTGGTTTATTATAATAGTCAATTACATCCCAGTATTTATGATCCGTCACCTGGTTTTTACGAATATCAATTTTTACGTAGTGACCAGGTTGTATTTTATAGGTATTTTTGAAAATAGTATGCGGGGCCCTGATATAACCGTACTTAAAAAAAAGTGTTACCGCTTTATCGTTTATTTCTTTTTGAAAACTTGGATAAGCATATAATGCTTTAAGTTCAGAGCCAAACAATAAACATCCGTCTTTATGATAATAATATAAAGGCTTTACGCCTGGCCTGTCTCTAAGTAAATATATTTCCTGTTTTTTAATATCATAAATAGCATAGGCAAACATACCAATGAACTTATTTACTGATCCGATCCCATATTGCTGGTATGCTTTGATAATAACCTCTGTGTCCGAATCTGAATGAAACTGGTACCCCAGATCAATGAGTTCTTTCCGGATTTCTTTGAAATTATATACTTCACCATTCAATATAATAACAACACTCTTGTCATCGCTATACATTGGCTGGCTGCCATTTGATGACACGTCAAGAATCGATAGTCTTCTATGCCCCAAGCCTACAGCAGCATTACCTGCATCAAAAAAAGCTACATCCCCGCTATCAGGTCCGCGATGATGAAGTTGTTCATTTGCCTTATTCAGATTTTCCTTAGTAAGTTTTCGGTTAAAATCGCAAAACCCAGTTATTCCGCACATAAATTTGTTTTATAGTAATTATTTAAAATCAATGTATTATTAATTTCCAGGCCAATAAAAAGTTCCAGTATATAAACGAAATTCTTAAATTTTATTACATAGATATAAACAAATAATCAGAAAAGAAAGTATATCACCTCATAATTTCCTCTATCCGTTTTCAAAATCTATTCAACACTCCAGTAGGGAAATCACGAAGTAAAATTACTAAGTAATAAGAGTCATGTTATCCTTTTTTGCTTCCAAAAGAAAACCATTTTTTTCTTCTCCTTATTACTGCATCGATCATGGATAACCCTTGATCGAATGAGAGTGTGTGAGTAGCCAATATGTCATTGGCCCAATCCGGAGTAATTTCCGATTGTTTTACTTCCCTATAGCTATTCTCGTCTAATTCTACAATTTCATTCAGCAGCATAGCATATCCATACCTATATGAACAATCCTGTGACGGCCTGTATAATTTTTCATTATGAAAAAACAATTTGCCCGCAGGTCTCGCAGATTTCACATCGGAAACAACAGGATTAAGAGGATGTGGCTTCCAATTCTGTGTTAACAGATTATCGGAGTAAAACAGGAAAAGCTCTTCGCTAAAGGAAGCACCTTCCACCTCTCTGATATTCGTAAATAGCCAAAACTTATTATTTCTGTACAAAATGGTGGTATCAACCGCATGTATGTTTTCCATAAGGTTCATTTTGAACTCCCACTCATATGGAAAATTTTTACACTCGTATAACTGGATCGTTTTATCCTGTTCACTTTCAGGTATCATGTAGTAAACTCCATCTTGCTTGAAAATAAATGGATAAGAAAGATGATATGGCTTTTTTAGAATAATTACCGGTTCTGATATTTTTCCGCTCTTTTCAATCTCCATTACACTTAAATGCCCTATCTCTGTTTTTCCTTTCCAGATTCCTTCTTCAAAAAATACATAGTACTTTCCATCTTTGTAAACTACAAATGGATCTGCCCAGAACCGGTCTGTTGGCGGCAATATTCTCTTATATCTGTACATTGACTTCGAAACATCGTTGGAACTTGTAAAAGAATATAATAATATCCATTGTTCGAAACTATATAGTTTCGACAGCTTTTTCCGAAACCCCGCCCATGCCTTAGGTATCCAAAGACGCAAAAACTGAATATTAGAGGGCATCTTATAGTTTTCCCCCGAATAGAAGGACAACTCGGAATTCTCTGATCTTATTCTTTCAAGGAAAGATTCTGGTCCTGCTTCGTATAGTTGCTTTAATTTTCTTGGGATAAATAAAGATGTTTTCCAGAAAAAATTATTCAAAGTCCGGTTATACTTATACTCAACAGACGACCATGAACGATACAATACTTCTCCACCATCCATATCCTCTGTCAGTATTTGTAAAATTGAACCTACCTCTCTTTCTCTTTTAAAAACCTCCCAAAAACCGGCCGGCCCTCCCCTGTATACAAAATTGTCTCCATGATGATATGACCATACACCAAGCTTTGCAGCTTTGAGTATCTTTCCCCGGAGAATGCGAAAACCAAGCCTGACAAATACGTCAATATCATACTTTTCGATTTCCGCAATATCATTATCAGTTAAATAATCAGAGAATTTCTTTTCTATACACTTAACCTCTATTAAATCGACGGATTCTACAAGAGGCTTGAAGCTCTTATTTAAAAAAGCATCAGGTGATGGTTTACTCAAAAAATTCTCTCCATGAACATATATCTTATAAAATGTGTTGGTAAACTTTTCCCTAAGCCATGATAAAAAAGATTTTTTTTGAATCCCATTTGATTCCTTCTTTACCACCAGGACTATTTCGGCATACTCTGAGGTATTAATTTGTTCGATCATACTGTAAATCCAGGATGGAACTTCAAAATCATCAATAAGCAATCCGACTCTTACTTTCTTCATAAGATCATTGGCTTTATTACAAACTTATACTTTTGTTTGTGCAGATTTTGTAGATAAGATTATTTTCCGCTCAATTTTCTGTAATGAACCACATACTGGTCTACCATCCGGTCAATCGAAAAATCATTAAATACCCTGAATTTGCCTGACTCTCCCATTTCTTTACGAAGATTCTCATCCTCCAATAACTGAGTGATTCTCTCTGCCAATGCTTCCGGCGATTCCGCATTAACCAAAAAACCGGTCTGGCCTTCAGTAACTATCTCTTTTGTGCCTCCGCCATTTGTTGCCACCACCGGTTTTGCAGAAGCCATATACTCCAGAATCGAATTAGAGATTCCTTCTGTAAAAGTAGATAAAACACAAACATCCATTGCAGCTATATATGACTCAACATCAGATTGCCGGCCTACTAATCTCATAAAAGGCAGAAACGTCTTATTATTCAAATCGACTGATTCTGCTGAATCTGTTTTATCACCCACAGCAAGAAAAGTAACATCATTCCGTTTTTTCAGTATTAACTCAGCAGCTTTATAGTAAGTTTTATAATCCTTATATATCGAAAAACTGGCGACCATTCCAACTACATACTTTGTGGTAATCGACAGTTTCTGACGGATCAGATCCTGATTGCTGACATTCTGTATCCGGTCAAAATTAAATCCGTTATATATACATACGCTTTTCTTTTTTGATACGCCGTAAGCAGTTAATCCTGCATTAGAATTTCCAATTATCATATTACTAAAAGGAAAAGTCAGTTTTCCCCGAAGCCAGGTCTTATTCCTGTAATTTCTAACTGACGGGCAGTCCACTATCATCCCATTTACAAGTTTTATTCCCAACAATTTGGATACCGGCACTGAGTAAACAGCTGTCATACTATCCCAGCAATGAATTATATCTGGCTTAAATTGTTTACAGATTTTATGTAACTGGAAAAATACAGAGAAATCTTTTTTACTCTTTCTGATTATAAAATGAATATTTATGCCCAGATCAAAAATCTCCGTGAAATGAACGTCGTTATTCATAACAACTATCTCGAATGTTACATTCTGCCTTTTCTGAAGTCCTTTGATCAGTTCAGTCAACCGCCTCTCTTTACCACCTGTAGCCAAAGAATCAATAAAAAATATAATTCTCACAATCAATTCCTTTAATACGATAACTTATGAATTCAGAATTCTCAAAAATCTTTCACCTGCCCTTTCAAAATCATGATGTTCCCTGACAAATGAAACAAGTTTATCCTTATCAATAGCACTTATCTTGTCAGTATCAATACAATCCCTCATTTTTTCTATACTCCCTTCACAATATATCCCGAGGCCAAATTCTGTGATCACATTGCCGGGGTTTACATTCAGTGAAATAACCGGCACTCCGGCTGCCCACGCCTCAAGGAATATATTGGGAAAACCCTCAAACTTTGATGTATTGATCAATGCCTTTGCATTAGCAATCGTTTGTAATGTTTCGGTATGCTTTAACCTGCCTTTTCTCACAACATTATCCATGGTCATCTTATCAAAAAAACTCTTAGACTTCTTATCCCTCGGGTCACCAACAATCACAACCTTATTCCTTCGGTCGATCCCTTCCAGCAAATAATAGAGTTGATCTACACCTTTTAGCATTGTCAATGAACCCGCACTTACAATATAATCACCTAGCTCCCTGTCGATGTTATTTAAATTCCTGAAATCGAAGATATTTGGGAATATAGCTTGTTTTCCTCTGATTGATTTTGCAGTCAATCTTTGTCCTGAATGCTGAAGTGTAATATAGTCAGCCTTTTTTTTAAGTTTATCATATACCACATCATTGATTAAATAGTGGGATAGGTAACTTATAAGGTTGAATTTAGGCCAATACTCATATTTAAATCTTTTCCAGAATCCTGCATTATCAAAATCACTTGCCAAAGCCATAATGAATTTGCCATTATTCTTCTTGGCAGCCAGATATGATAATAAATGAAGGTAAGACCTCATCCTGGCATAATAGAAATCTGCCTTTGTATTCAGTAAAAGCCTGTATAAAGAGGGTATCCTATGAGTAAAGATTCGTAACCCCGGAAGTCCCTTATTCCAGGAAGGAATATGAAACACTTTTATCCCTTCGCTGCTTGTGAAAGATTCATTGATAAAAGGATCGATAACAACTACTTCATGACCGGCAAGAGCCAGTGATTTCCCCAGCATTGCCATTTGCAATTCTCCTCCTCCTATAGTGGAGCCTTTAATGGCATTTCCAATTTCACCCCAGAAACAAATCTTCATACTAGTAACAGTATATCCCGGGAAGCCCGGAATAAATTTTCATAAAAGGTTTACGTCATCAAAGGGTCATTTTCCTGTCTTCTGAAAGACAAACTCATTACACCCCAGTGTCTGTGTTGTTTTCAATTTTTTCAGAGTATACCCTCGTTGCTTGAAAAATTCAAAGATTGCATCAGGTGTAGCTACTTCAAATGGCAGACCGCCCAGCCAGTCTAACCAGTCATAAAACATTGACATACCCCGCTGAGATTTGTAATCGTAATATCTTCTGAAGGGGTTTTTAAATTTCAATATATCTGAAAAAAAAGAACGAAAGAAAAAGAAAGGGAAATATATCGATACAATAAAATATCTTCCTAAAAATCCTGAATTATATATTTTCTTAACCTTTCTCCACCGCACCGAGTTTTTTCCCTCGTCATTATAAATAGCAATAAACAGTTTACCGTCATTCTTAACCAAAAAATCAATATTCCGCATTGCACCTTCCATATCACCGGTATGATGTAACACTCCCCAGGAATAGACTATATCAAACTTGCCCAAAGAGGAAACATACTGTTTATCCAGGATAGACCCTTTCTCAATCTTCCAGTTTCCACCAGAAAAAAACTTTTCCCTTAACAACTGAGCACATTTAACAGAATCAGGGTCGAAATCGAATGAAAATACAAATGCCCCCATTCGCATAGCTGCCAGGCTAAATAAACCGCTTCCGCACCCAACATCAAGAAAATGCTTTCCGGTCATATCATTACATTCCAGCATTTCCATTAACGATTTCTCAGCGTTGTGAATTTTTTCTTCTGATATGGTACCAAGATACCCTTCCCAATTCTTGCCGAACTGGAAACGATTTCCCTTTTTTACCTGGTTTTCAAATGGTATCTCCATCATGCTTTGAGGTTAAATATTAAAATTATTTCTTTAGTGATTGGATAAATCCGATAATACGCTTTGCCTGGTGGCTGTAATTAAAAGCTTCTGCCGTCAAAAGTTTCCCCTTTCTTCCAACTTCCTTTGCTTGCTCATAATTACTAAAGATGTATTCCAGCTTATTAACCAGCTCTGCTACATTTCCGGGTTCAATTAAAAAAGAATTCTCTCCGTCCTTTAAATAATCTGATACTTCTCCAACATTGACAGAAATTACTGGTTTACCGGTAGCAAGAAATTCGGCCAGTTTGGAAGGGTAAGAAGCATCCGACTCCATATCTTTTGCTCTTACCATAACTAATACGTCTGCGTTGGAGATATACTGAACAATCTGATTCCTGGTAAGATATTGAATTATTTTAACTTTATCATTAATCTGAAGCTCTTCAATAAGCTTCCTTATCTTCAACAGCTCCTGTTCGGTACAAAATCCTCCCAATGCAAGGAACACATCCGGGTGATGCTTACTGAAAACGGAGAAGGCATTAATAAGCAGGTCAATATTATCTCTGCGAAAAGTAAGACTTCCAAAATACCCGATATAAAGGCCCTCAATAGGTTTCTCAGATTTATTATTGAAACGTCCGGGATCAACAGTACTCGGAACAAGAAATAATTTCTCCGGTTTAATTGACCGCTTTATATGAAAATCGATCAAATATCTCGAAATACACAGAATTCCATCCGATAACCAACTGTCAAGGTGGAAAATAATATTGCCTTTCTTCCTGCTAAAAAAATCATTCTTCACATATCTCAATGGATGCTCATTACACTCAGTAATAATGATTGTCCGGAATATTCTGGATAATATCCATGCGAAAACCTGGGTTAGCAAAGTATCACTCCACCTGTTAATTGCAATTATCTTACTCTCCTTATTTATCTTTTTGAATACAGAGTAGGTGTTGCTGTATTTCTTAAGCTTTTGGTATCGCCGTACAAAGAAATTCCTGCTCCGCACTTTTTGCCCGAATGGGTTATAGTAATACATGCCGTCAACAGTCCCGTTGGGTTCATCAATGTAGTCATTATTAAAGCATATTACATGAACATCAACACCGTTCTCAATAAATCCTTTTGCGTAAGTATATACTCTGTTAGTAGCAGCCTTACCATCGGGAAACGAAAACAAATCACCAAAAATAACTATACTCATCTGGCACTACTTTACTTTTAAAACTTTACAAGGATTTCCCCCGGCAACAACATTAGCAGGTATACTTCTGAGAACAAGACTATTGGCTCCTATGATTGTATTTTCTCCAATCTCTACTCCCTTTAATATAACTGAGTTTAAACCTATCCAGGCATTGTCATGTATAATGACAGGTTCAGGTTCTGTGTTACTAATGTCAGGGTGCCAATCAAAATCGGTAATGACAACATTTGCACCACAAAGAACATTATTACCAATTCGTATTTCTTTAGCTGCGCCAATTGTAACACCACTGAAACCGCAATTGTCGCCTATAGAAATAATGGCATCCTTTTCATGTGTTGAAAGGATGCATTTTCTGTTTACGCCTATTAAATTAGAGGTTTGATCAGAGCGAAATGTACATTTTCTTCCTATCTCAATTTTTGAAAAGGAAAATCGTCTTACATGCAGTAGCCCAAAAAATTCAGACCCCTGCCCAACTTTTACTCCTCTGAAGAAAAGGTTCAATCTCGTAAAAAAGCCAGAAAAGAATCGGAAAATGTTCATCCGGAAACCATCAATCTTTAATACCCACCAGTTGCCTTTATCCTCCCGCAACCTGCTTAGTTTTGATAACTTACTCATAAAATCAGCTTACAGTCTTCCTTAACAACGGAAAAATAATATAATTAATATATATATCAAATGATTTTCCTGTGATATACTACAGAACATAAAAAATAAATGCTATTGCTCTGTGTCATCCTCAACAAGTTCATCAGGATAATTATTGGCATAGTAGCGCAGGTATAAAATAGCCAGGAGGATTCCCATATCACCCAGCTCCATATAGACAAGAGTTAAATTGGCAAGGCAAAATGACACGATTCCAAAAAAAACTGCCCAGAATTTATATTTGCGGCCAACCATCCAGCCCCGGTACAGCAAATAATAAATTGCAGAGAAGAAGAAAAAACATCCCAAAAAACCATAAAAATACAGGTAAGATAAAAAACCAACATGAATAATAGGAATACCCTCTCCAAGCAGTTGTTTTACATCATCCCTGGTTGATGGCCCGACGCCAAGTATGGGGTTTTCAGGAAATTTTTGCATGAAAACCTCATATGAAATAATTCTTGCTTTGGCAGAAACCATATCTCCATCCTTTTCCAGTATTCTCTCTGATATAACCTCATCTATATTATATCCGAATTCTTTGGCGATGTTAAGCATGATAAAAATTCCTATCAGGCCTAAAAAAAACAACGAAATAAGGTTCATAAAAAACGATCGCCGGGAAAAGAATAGCTGCATAAAAACAACAACTGTCGATACCATCGCATATCTTGACTTTGTCAAAAAGGATACCGTCACTGCACATATCAGAATGATGAAAAGGAGGCTTTGCTTACTTCCGTATCGTTCTATTAAAATACCGCATAATATAGGAAAGCTTATACCTACCGTACTTGCATTTATCCAGCTATATATTGAATAAATTCTCTTTTCTTCCAGGAAACTTAAATCAATTCCTTCAACTAAAATATGTGTATTATAAAATATCTGTGAATCCCTGGTCTGAATTAAGCTGACTATAAATGACATCACTACTATGAAGAAAATACATTTACTCATCTTGGAAATATATTCCTTGTCGAAATCTGTATTTTCAATGATTATCATAAAGGCAAGAGCTAGAATTTTATAATCCGATAACAGGAAATAAACAATATTCATATCCTTGGGAACCAGGTTATTGGCGATAGTAGAACCGATATGATAGGCTGTAAAAAGTGCAAAAAAAGTAAGGTATTTAGGAAACTTTTTTGTTCCGCCGGTTAACAGGTAAATAGCATATGGCAATACAAAAACACTGTACACCATATGAATCCCCTTGTCAGTCACAAAATAGGAAAGCCATGCCAGGAATGGGTAAAACGGCAGCATCACCAGCAGTAAATTTTGTGAGGTCTTATTCATTTAGCATCTTCCTTACGGAAAGGGTTGGAACTCTTATTACCCTTTAGTTTTTTCTGTAAGAGTTCCTTTTAGTATGGTTGAATAAATACTGGTTAAATCTAAATTAATCGTGTCTGCATTATGCCTGCTCATTGCTCTTGATCTTGCATTCCCGCCCAACTTTGAGGCATAAGCATGATCATTAACCAGGTCAAGGATGGCGCCGGCCATTGCATATGGATCACCATCCTGTATCAAAAGTCCTTCTTTTTTATCTTCAAGCAAAGAGCCTGTTCCCCCTGTAAAAGTGGCGATTACCGGCATACCTAAAAGCATTGCCTCACATACACTATTTGGACTATTATCAATATGAGAAGGGTGAATAAAAATATCTGCGCCAAGTTCAATGTCCATCAGTTCCCTTATGCCTAGCCTGCCACTGAGAATAATATTATAATCCTCAAATTTCTTACGGATCCTTCGCTCAAAAATTCTGACAATTATATCGTCAGCAGCAATGCCGGCCACATACCATTTAAAATCAAACTTATTTATTGTTTTAAGCAAAACAGCACATTCCAGTATTGTTTCTAATCCTTTATAAATATTTGACTGAATGGTAGAAACAAAAATCTTTTCTTTAGTGGCATTCTTATTCCATTGCTCAGTGTAAAATCCTGCCCGCAAAGCTTCGCTGCAGTAAAAATATTTTGAATCAGGCGACAAAACCGAACTCATTCTTCTGTCCCAATCTGTACGCCCCATAAAATATTTACATCCTGAAAATATTTTTTGCTCCCTGTGCGATGCTTTCCTGAATCGACGGTATTCATGCAGCAAACTATTTGCCTTAATTAAACTCTTTATCCCGGAATTTTTTACCAGGTCCCATTTACTAATTTGAGAGGCGAACCATTTTTTTTCATACACGGTCAAAATACCCTGGAGATGAATAACTACAGGAATCTGAGTCCGCTTACAAATAAGACCAAATGAATCTTCCGTACCAAAAATATTTATAATGTCAGGGTTGAAATCCTCAATCACTTCGAGGCAATACTTAACCATTTCTTCATCATTCATCACACTGTAGTGCCTGTCCATAAATTCCCGGACTTTGCTCTTTCTTTTCTGGGGAATGGCATAATAAGTGGTTCTTTCGCCATCGATCTTTTGTAAATTCTTATCTCCCTGCCTGAAAGCGACGGCAAGTTTAATTGCTGCATTCTGAACTATCCGGGCCTCTAATGATTCTATCCAGCCACCTCCTATCACAGGAAGATTAAAGTGAGCGGCTGCCAGAGAGGGTGTATTAGTAAACCACAATACTTTCATGTCTTCATTTATTTAAAATACCGGATCTTATACCAGCGTTCAAAGCAGATCAACCTTATTTTGCTCATTCGTTAATTTAAGTATTACAGCCACAAGGTCTAAAATCTGGTTTACTAAAACAACCCTTTTTACTTATTCCAGATGCCTTTTGCTGTTTTATTTAAAATCTTTTTAAACTGGATTGGGGCCAAAATAGGACCAAATGACATACATATAGTAGTTGCAAGTATAACACCCGAAGGTCCCAATTGAAAAGTTTTGGCAAACAAAATACATAACGGGATATTAAGAATTCCTGCACCGATAGCAAAATAGAGCTGTAGCCTCACTTTCCCAATCCCGTTCAAAAAGATCACAAAAATACTTCCCCATGTTACTGCCACAACATAAATAAACATACAAAATGACATGAAGAAAGGTATTGTAAGCTTATTGCCGATCCAAAATTTATAGAAAAAGGGAGAAATTGCCAGTAAGACAATACTTCCAAGTACCATAACCATCCATGCCTTTTTCAATTTTCTGATTGTCCCATTTATCCAATCATAATCCTCCTTCACATAGGCCTCTGTATAGGCACTCCAGAGAGGTGCAGTAAGAATATTAAAAACCATGGTAATCATTCCAAAATACTTAAAAGCGATATTATAAGGTCCTACTTCTTCCGGGCCAAATAACTGTGCAATAATAACATTGTCTGTTGCAAAGATTACAATCCATACTATTTGGATCAGGAAAAACTGTACTCCAAGGTTCAATAAATCCTTCGCATACTTAAAACGTATGAATTTAAAACTTGGTGCATATTGCTTGTACCTTGTACTATAGAGAACCAAACTTACAATCAGGTAGACAATGATAGACGTTCCGCTAACGGCAAGACCAAAAAACCATAATGACCCTTCTGTTACTTTTGTCAATACATAAATGATAGAAAGAGACAATATACTGCTGATCAACCGGAACAAATCGTTTATTGCAGGCCGCTGGTCTGCAGATAAGATTATACCCACCAGGTCTAATACAAACTGCAAGCAAAAAAAAGAGAAAACAAGTAATACCAGTGGCGCCAACTCATTGTTCAATACTTGTTGTGAATTAAATACCTGCGACCAATTGATGAAAGGGTTTACCAGTGCAAATAAAATACACACTCCTGCCATTATAATACCCAATACTGCGTAAGTCGTACTCACATAAATTCTTGCCAATTTATATTTGCCGCGGGCTACTGCCTCTGCAAAACGATTCCTTAATCCGTGCCCCAGCCCAATGTCAAAAAAAGTAAACCAGCCAATAAAAGAACTAAGCGTAAGCCAAATCCCGTATTTGGTGCTATCAAGATAATCAAGTGTCAATGGCACCATCAAAAGGCTTACCAGAATACTTAATCCTTTTACTATAACTGCGAGGATAATATTCTTTTTTGTCCGAACACTCCTGGAATGCCCTTTATTAATAAGGTTATTAATATATGATGTGTATTTCGCTAAGTTTTTTATCATTTCCGATCTGTGCTTGTTTTCCGGGTGTTAATTTAACCGGTTGGGATACCCCTAAAATAAAAAATAATTCCTGTTGTATTAAAATCAACAGGAATTAATAAGTATTGTTTATTTCTTTATAAATCTTCCGTTTGTATAAAAGTTATTATCCAGGTGTGCAAACACCCCATCAAAAATGACTAAAAACCGATTCTACTTGGCCACTGATAACTGCTGATAATGATGTAGCTCCGTTTGTTGAATGGTAGCTCGTGACAATACCTCAACGTTAATGGTTTCAACTTCTGCATACATCAAATAACCAAGAGATGGTAGTGATAATTTAATAGTTCTGTTTTTAACGGTCATCACATGTCCCTCATGGGCCATTAATGGGCCGCTAATAATTCTCACTTTGTCAGCAACGCTTATAGGTGTTTTCTGAAGAGATACATTATTATGCTCACTAAGGAAAAGCTTAATAGCATCAATTTCCCTCTCAGGAATTATTGCTGGCTTACATAACCAGTAAACAATATTGATGACTCCATCCGTTTTTCTAAGTGATTGAAGCTCCTGTTCTGTAGCTTTTACAAATACATACCCCGTAAATAAAGGCTCATTGATAATTTTCTTACGATCGCTCCATTGCCTCACGACTTTATTCAGCGGGCAATAATTTTCAATGTCTTTGCGAACAAGACTTTCTGAGACTTTCTTTTCCCATCTGGGACGGGTGTAAACTGCGAACCAATTTTTGTTTTCAATCATAAAACCAGGTTTAACTATTACGGTCTTTAAATGAGCAGAAATCATATTTCTGCTGGTCATTTCACAGTATTGAAGACTACTCATTTACCTCAACTGGTTTTTACAAGGGTACGGCTTCGCCTATATCAGTCACATGGGGTACCGAATAGGGTTTAAAATAATGCCTCTCAACCGTTAAATTCCAATCAAACTCGTCAGTCTCTCTACTGCAAACAATGCCTTTATATATCTTTATCTTATACTACTTTACTTACTCTTCTTTTCTTCTTGCTTTCTCTTTTCTCGTTGTGAATATAGCCATAGCCATAACCATAGCCATAGCCATTCTTACTAAAGCCACGGGATTTAATTCCATTAAATACAATGGCTAAATTTTTTAATTCATTAATCTTATTATTTGCATCCAAACGCTGTATTGACACTTTACGGGTATGTTTATGCCTGATTATATACAATGTAGCATCTGCATG
>CAZTKV010000004.1:37788-40572 GCA_964614285.1 uncultured Chitinophaga sp.
CTCATAGCCAGATTAACTACAATAAAGCTCTTTCCTTCTCCTGAAACAGTTGATGTAATCAGTATTTTCTTTTTATCATTTTTAATTCCGAGATAAGGAAGCGATGTCCTGAGATTACGGAATTGTTCAGCAATAAAAGTCCTTTTACCTGGCCCTATTACAATAGCTTCTCCTGAATCTTCATGTACAATTTCACCAATTACAGGAACAGAAGTATAGGATTCAATCTCATGCCTGAACAGTATTGTACGTTTCAGCATTTCATTGGCTGTAACAAATCCGATACCAAGGCCAATAGCCAGTATTATGGCCATCATATATATTTTTTTAGCCGGGCTCATTGGTCCAAATGACAGTGCATTATCTACCGTGCGGCTATCAGCAATAGAAGATGATAATGCCATCGCAGTCTCTTCTCTTTTTTGAAGGAGAAAATTATAAACGCTGGTCTTAATATTTTGCTGACGGCTGATCTCCACGAGGTCTCTTTCTTTTTGTGGAATACTACTCAGCATAGAAGAAAACCTGTTATTTAATGAGTTCAGGTTACTTCTTGTAGAATTCAACCCTTCTTTCTGATTACGTATGTTCTCTAAGATACTTGGTCTTATTTTTTCGATCTGGTCTTTTAAAGACAAAACCATTGGGTTATTCGATGCAGTCGTTTTGTTTAGTTTTTCATACTCTAATTCATAATCGTATAGTTTATTTAATAATTGTGCCAGCATAGGATCACCTACACCTACTGTATTAGGCACAATACCACCAGTTTTATCCTTAGCTGTCACATATTTCTCTACCTGGTTCAATACATCCATCTGAACGTTAGCGTCGCCAATTTTCTGGCTCAGGTCACTTACATTCTGCAGGAAAAGTGTTCCCTGTGAACTGATATCGATGGCGCCCTGGCTTGTTTTGTACTGCTGCAGTTTCTGTTCAATAGAGTCAAGATCCTTTTCTACATATTTAAGGCGTTCGTTAACAAATGCAAGTGTATTGGCAGCCAATGTATTTTTATCATCTAATGCGGCCTCATTATATGCCGCAATCAGTGCATTCAGGACATCTTCTGCCCGCTTATCATTTTCATCAGTAATTTTTAAGCTGATTACAGAAGAAAGTTTGCTTACTGAAGAAGCTTTTAAGTTAGACTGGAGGTTAGTGGCAATCACTTTGGGATCCACAAGATTAAAATACAAAGGCCTGTCGTTGGTCCTGGCTTGAAAGTTTTGAGCAACAAACTTCAAAGTTCCATACGGAGTTTTAACCCACTCATTCAATGAGTATGTTGTATTATTAATTGTGATGGTTTTTTTGGCGGTATCTACTGTAAAAAAAACATCTCCTGCATTTGGTAATGAATCAGGGTTCATTGCCTGGATAGAAACCGGCGATGTAGTATAGGCTGTTGCTGGTTTGATCCTGCCTTTTTCATAAACAGGCGCATATAAATGCAACTTTTTGGCTACCTGGGTAAGAAGTTGTCTTGATTTGATAACCTCAATTTCGTTCTCAATAATTTTCTTAGCTGATAACTGATTTAGGGTTTCGATCATTTTAGCTTCATCCTGCCCCTTCTTCTCATCTTTTATTAAGATTGAAGCTGTTGCCTCATAAAAGGGATTCGTTTTGTAACGAATATATAACCATGCCCCTGCGATGGCAATGGTAAGTAAGACCAGGAATAATGGCCAATAAGGCATGTATTTAAACCAAATCTGGCCAAATACATTTTTCTCCTCCGATTCAACCCCATTTTTCTGAACACCTTTCATAGTTTTCAAAGTTTTACTGAACAAGACGATCAACAACAATTACAGCAAGGGACAATACACTAACAGCGATTGGCACCCATTGTGAATTCTGATTAGCTGAACTAACCCTTGCCTTATTTGGTTCCACATACACAACATCATCAGATTTTAAGTAATAGTACGGTGATGATAAAAGTTCGTTTGAATTCAGGTTGATCCTTTTTATTATTTTCTGTCCATTCTCTTCTCTGATCACCAACACATTATCTCTTTTGGCCTGTATAGTCAGATCTCCTGCCAATCCGATTGCTTCCAGCAGTGATATCTTCTCATTAGGAATATTAAGAACAGTCGGGTTCTTTACTTCTCCCAAAACTGTAACATGGAAATTTAAAATCCTGGCCTGAACTATTGGATCTGTAAGAAGCTGTTTGTCAACCAGTTTCTTCCTTATAGTTTCTTTTAGTTGTTCCTTTGTAAGTCCTTCAGCTTTTATGCTCCCCAAAATGGGAAATTGGATAGTACCATCTGCACCTACCAAATAACCGGTAACCTGTCCTTGTTGGTTAGTTGAATTATTAGGCGTATTAAAAACTTCCGTGGCTGCAGGGTTCAGACTGGAAACGGTAATGCTGAGTAAATCATTTTTGCGGATAATAGATTCAGGCACAGGGGTATTGGTGTCGATAACACTGTCTTTTACATCATTGAAATATGTTGCTTTTCTGACATCAACACATGCTGCTGCGGTGAAAGTCAAATACATTACAATGACTATGTAATACCTTCTTAAAAAAGTAATTTTCATAAGCTTTTCTTTAAGCCTAATGGCCTTTCAGTTTAAATTGTACCAATCTGCTTAACTAAAGTCGGCGGTTTTGCGAAGGATTCAGGTGGAACGAGGCTTCACGAAGGATTAAGGATACGTAGAATGAAGCACTAATTAGCTGAAAATGCTTCAAATCGGCAACAAGATACTAATCATTATGGAATATGTATAAATTTCTTAGAAAAAATTTTTGTGAACAAC
>CAZTKV010000004.1:40672-44905 GCA_964614285.1 uncultured Chitinophaga sp.
CAAATAGTAGATTTCCAGTAGCTTTTACTATAGTATTTCTGATAATTACTTTTATAAGCAGAGTACCTGTCCTCAATCTTTTTTTTATGGCATTGTTTTTGGCTTTTATTTTGCCATAATTTAAACAAGATTTAGGAATTTTATTAACATAGTTTCCTCGTGATATTATTCAGTCCCGATGTAAGCTATTTTCGATATTCTATAAAAACCAAATGAGTATCCTTATGGAGAACCCCTCCTGCTACCCAAAGAGTAGTTTGGCTGCCTTACCAGGCTATCCAGGCTGCTTCAATTCTCCTTCTTACGGGGAAAACAATCATTCATTTTACAGTACAAGAATCATAAATCGCAGCAAATCATCTGTGCTGCCTGCAGAACTATTGACCAGAAAAACCGAATCCTGTTTTGTCCAATTATCCTTTAAAAACCGTTGATAATGAGAAGTTTATTTACACTTTTATTTTTACTTGCTTTTTCTGTTATCAGTTCTGGAAATACCTATTACATGGCTACCACTGGTAGCAACAGTAATAGTGGTTCCATTAACTCTCCGTGGCTGACAATAGAGCATGCCACCTCGCAAATGGTTGCAGGTGATACGTTGTATCTCAGGGGAGGAACATACAGGAGTACCAAACCAATTTCAACTGTGAACAGGTTTTACATTCAAAACCTGATCGGCACGGCTTCCAACAGGTTTTATATTTTCAATTACCCCGGCGAAAGGCCCATTTTTAACATGAATGAGCAGTTGATACCTGGCTCGCCGGGTGATGGTCCTGTGGGTTTAAAGGTTGAAAACTGCCGCTATGTTCATATTAAAGGAATCAGGGTAACAGGTATATCTCAAAACCCGAACGGTTCAAATACTCCTGCCGGAATGATTCTTTTCAATGTCGATAACTCTACGATCGAACAAGTGGAGATTGATAACGTAGAGGGGTATGGTATGTATCTCCAGGGAGGTTCAGATAATAACCTTATAAAGAACTGTGATGCTCACCACCTCATTGATACTTACACAGGTTTGGGCGGGGCAAATGGTTTCAATATTACAGGAGGTGATGGCTCTACTAATAACGTATTTGACGGATGCCGTGCCTGGTGGATAAGTGATGATGGGTTTGATCTTTATGGTACTAACAGCTATGCAACTTACAGGAACTGCTGGGCTTTCTGGAACGGGTATTACCCCGGTACTTTTACCCCCGCTGGTGATGGCATGGGCTTTAAGCTCGGCCCTACAGCTACAAACCAAAGTGGTACCACCCTCAGGGTGCTGGAAAACTGCCTTGCCTTTGAAAACAGGTTAAACGGGTTTGATCAAAACTCACAATCAAATACCACCTGTCGTATCACCATGCTGAACTGTGCCGCTGTTAACAACGGCAGCAATGGATATTTTTTCGGCGCAAATTTATCTACCCAACACACATTCAGAAATAACCTGAATTTTGGTAATGGTATTTGGGGAGATGAAATACAGGCAGCTTCCTCTACCGTTTCTCACAACACCTGGAATGGTGGCGTTACACTTACTAGTGCAGATTTTGTCAGCCTGTCTTCCGCAGGTGTGGATGGACCCCGCCAGGCAGATGGAAGTTTGCCTAATTTGAATTTTTTAAAACTTGCTTCAGGATCAGACCTGATAGATGCGGGTATAAATGTCGGGTTACCTTATAGTGGGAACGCACCTGAAAGGGGCGCTTATGAGTTTGGTACAGCTCCTCCTGTCAACCAGGCTCCGACTGCCAATGCCGGCAATAATCAAACTATTACTTTACCTACAAACAACGTGACTGTGAATGGGAGTGGCACAGATCCGGACGGGAGTATTGCTTCTTATTTGTGGACTAAGCTTAGTGGTCCTGCCACTTTTACTATTGTATCTCCGGCGCAGGCGCAAACAGTAATTAATAATCTTGTTCAGGGTACTTACCAGTTTGAATTAAGAGTAACAGACAACCAGGGTGCCATTGGAAGAGACACCATGACAGTTACAGTGAATGCCGCACCTAACCAGGCCCCGACTGCTAATGCCGGGCCTAATCAGACTATTACTTTACCAACCAATACTGTTACAGTTACAGGAAGCGGAACGGATCCCGACGGTACTATTGCATCTTACCTCTGGACCAAAATAAGCGGACCAACAAGTTTTACAATTGTATCACCATCGCAGGCTCAAACTGTTATTAATAACCTGGTACAAGGCACTTATCAGTTTGCATTGAGGGTTACGGATAATGGTGGGGCAATCGGAAGAGATACCATGACTGTTATAGTAAATGCCGCTCCAAATCAGGCTCCTGTTGCCAGTGCAGGTCCCAACTTAAACATTACTTTGCCAACGAGTACTGTTACACTTAACGGTAGTGGTACTGACCCTGATGGCACTATTGCTTCCTACCTATGGACAAAAATTGCAGGACCAACAAGTTTTACGATTGTTTCACCTTCGCAAAACCAGACTGTAATCAACACGTTGGTTCAGGGTGTATATCAATTTGAATTAAGGGTAACAGATAACCAGGGTGCTATAGGAAGAGATACTGTTACAGTTACAGTAAACGCTGCACCTAACCAGGCACCTGCTGCCAATGCAGGAGCAAATCAAACCATTACATTACCAACTAACAGTGTAACATTGACCGGAAGCGGAACGGACCCTGATGGAACCATCACTTCTTATTTATGGACGAAGATCAGCGGACCCACTACTTTCACTATTGTTTCACCCAATACTGCACAAACTGTAATTAATAACCTGGTACAAGGCACTTATGTTTTCAGACTCACTGTTACTGACAACAGCGGGGCAACTGCTGATGCTTTTGTAACTGTAACGGTTAACTCATCGGGTAACCAGGCGCCTGTTGCGAATGCTGGTCCTGACATTAATATCACATTACCAACAAATACTACCACCCTCAATGGAAGTGGTACTGATGCAGATGGCACTATTGCTTCTTATCAGTGGACCAAGATCAGCGGACCAGCAACATTTAATATTGTTTCACCAACACAGGCACAAACAGTTATCAATACCCTGGTGCAGGGATCGTATGTGTTCAGTCTGACTGTAACTGACAACAGCGGTAATACAGGTATTGACTATGTAACAATAACTGTAAATGCTCCGGTTAATCAATTACCAGTTGCAACTGTTGGTCCTGACCAAACCCTTACATTACCAACCAACAATACAACATTGACCGGTAATGGTACTGACCCTGACGGAACCATTGTATCATACCAATGGACCAAGATCAGCGGACCGGCTACATTTACCATTGCAACACCAACCCAGGCTCAAACAATAATTAATAACCTGGTACAGGGAACCTATGTTTTCAGATTTACTGTGACTGATAATAACGGAGGCTCTGCTGATGCTTTTGTAACTATTACAGTCAATCCTGCTCCTAACCAGCTTCCTGCAGCCAATGCAGGACCTGATCAAACAATTACATTACCAACTAACAGTGTAACATTAACCGGAAGCGGTACTGATCCTGATGGCACCATTGCTTCTTACCAGTGGACCAAGATCAGCGGACCCACCACTTTCACTATTGTTTCACCCAATGCTGCACAAACTGTAATCAATAACCTGGTACAAGGCACTTATGTCTTCAGGTTACGGGTAACAGATAATGGTGGTGCCACAGCTGATGCTTTTGTAACTATTACTGTTAATCCCCCGGTAAACCAACCACCTGTTGCAAATGCAGGTACTGACCAGACGCTTGTTTTACCAACTAACAGTACAACTTTGACGGGTACAGGAACAGATCCTGATGGAACAGTTGTTTCATACCTGTGGGATAAGATTGCCGGACCTGCACAGTTCGTAATTCTTTCACCAACACAACCGCAAACAATTATTAATAACCTGGTGCAGGGTGTTTACCAGTTTGAACTGAGAGTAACCGATAACCAGGGTGCTATCGACAGGGATACTGTAGTTATATCAGTGAGCCCGGCTCCGCCCCCTAACCAGGCACCAACGGCCAATGCAGGACCTGACCAGGTAATCACTTTACCAACAAACAGTTTGACCGCCACTGGTAGCGGTACTGATCCGGATGGCAGTATCGCCTCATATCAATGGACAAAGATCAGCGGACCAGCAACCTTCAATATTGTTTCTCCAACCCAGGCACAAACGGTCATCAATAACCTGGTACAGGGTACTTACCAATTTGAATTAAGAGTAACCGATAACCAGGG
>CAZTKV010000005.1:0-2886 GCA_964614285.1 uncultured Chitinophaga sp.
ATCCTTTCCTTCACGGACAGGGTTTCTGTCAGGGGCACCTATTAAAACGCCTATAGTGTCAGCATGTTGCTTTATTTCATCGATTGCCTGGTAACATTTGCTAATAAAATCTTCAAATTCGAGAAAATCACGGGGCGGATAACCGCAAACACATAATTCAGAGAATACTACCAGGTCAGCCCCTTGCCCTTTGGCCCAATTGATCCCTTCAATGATCTTTCGGGTATTGCTTTCAAAATTGCCGATATGATAATTTTGCTGGGCTAATGCTATTCTCATTTGGCAAATTTATGCTAATGTTTTTGTAGCTACATTCGCAGCACAACAATTTTAAACTGAATACGTTTTCACCAGCTATGAAAAAAACCGGACTTTCCTTAATAGCAGCCTTCTCCCTGTTTGCCTGCAACAATAAAGAAGGTATTCCGGATGTATCATCAATTGAAGTTGATATACCGGTAGAAAGATTTGACAATAGCTTCTTCAGTATTGACTCTAATGATATCAGTAGTGGGTTGCGCAAAGTTCAACAACAGCACCCTGATTTTTATACTGATTTCATGCAAAATATCCTTGGAGTGAGTGGAGTTGATACAAACCAGAATACGATCCTGGTAACTAAAGAATTTCTTCGTGGATATCTGCCTGTTTATGATTCTCTGCAACTGAAGTATAAAAAAACTGACTGGCTGCAAAAAGAGCTTGAAAAAGCGTTTCAGTATGTGAAATACTATTTCCCCCGCTACAAAACAGGAAAAGCTGTTTTGTTTACCGGCCCATTTGATGCTCCCGGGGTCGCCTCGGTTAATGCAGGAATTGCTATTGGACTTCAGCAATTTGCCGGTAAAGATTTTTCTGTCTATCAGTCACCGATGGGCCAGGAACTTTTTCCAACCTACATTTCAAAACGGTTTGCCCCCGAGTATATTACGGCAAATTGTATGAAAGCAGTAGTAGAGGAGCTTTTCCCGGATAAAAGTGGTGATAAGCCATTAATCGAACAAATGATAGAAAAAGGAAAGCGGTGGTATTTACTTGATAAATTTCTTCCGGCAACTCCCGATTCCATCAAAACAGGATATACGAATAAACAACTGAACTGGTGCAGTGAAAATGAAGGGTTAATATGGAGTTACCTGGTTAAAAATGAAGACCTCAATTCACTTAGTCCTGTTGTGCTTCAAACCTATATAGGTGAAGCACCATTCACACAAGGTTTTTCACAGGAATCTTCCCCGGGTAATATCGGCCAATGGATTGGTTGGCAAATCATAAAAAAATTTGTCGCAAAAAACCCTGATATGATGCCCCGGGATATAATGAGGACAGAAGCTAAAAAAATACTGGACGAGGCAAAGTATAAGCCAAAATAAACAGCTGCTCTGCAACCGTTTCAAACAGCAACTATCTTTTACGGAAATAACTTGTACAGTAATTATATCCGGAATATAAATTCCATACATTTACTGTTATCATGAAGTCTCTTTCCACTACTCTTACTGACCCTGTCTATACACCAAAGCTTTCATTTAGTGCTTATGACAAACTCTGGCTCCGCATCATGAATGATAAGCGGGATCTTCCTTTTATTTACCTTCTAACAAAAATTCACATACTTGTATTGCCGGTTGCTGTATTGTTGTTCACTCCTTTATTATCCGGATGGTGGTGGTGGATGGTAGCAGTTCCCTATTTCTATGTTTCACAATTATATTTTAAAGGCCGTTTTGGGCTGATGTTTCACTGTCTGTGTCACCGAAAAACTTTTAAAGCCCCTTACCAGCAACCATTTCATACTTACATCACCTGGGTTATCTGTCCCTTGTTTGGTCATGCCCCGGAAGGATACTTTAGCCATCATATGGGTATGCATCATATTGAAAACAATATGCCGGATGATACCAGCAGTACTATGGCATATCAGCGGGATAGCGCTAAGGATTTTCTGGCCTACTTCTTTAAATTCATATTCAGAGGTGTAATTGACACGATCCGTTATTTGTTTGCCAGGAAAAGAAAAAAATTATACCAGCGGCTTACCATAGGAGAATATGTATTCATGCTCTTCTGTATAGGAATGTGTTTTATTAACCTGAAAGCAACATTGGTTGTCTTTGCTGTTCCTCTTTTGTTTGCCAGGTTGGTAATGATGCTTGGCAATTGGGCTCAACATTCTTTTGTTGACAGCAATGATCCGGGAAATTTATATACTAATTCTATCAACTGTATAAATACAGTTTACAATAAGACCTGCTGGAATGATGGCTATCACATTATTCACCACCTACGTCCGGGAATGCACTATACTGAAATGCCAGGCGAGTTTTTAAAAAGAAAGGATGAGTTTGCAGCAAATAAAGCCATTGTTTTTGATGGCATTCATTATCTCCACATATTTACCTGGCTGCTTACCAAACGGTATGATAAACTGGCTGATAATCTAGTAAATATCAATGATAATATGTTTCAGTCAAAAGAAGAGGCGATTGAATTGATGAAAGAGAGAACGAAAAAAATACTCATTTAGTTATACTTCATCGGTACAATCATTTCAAAAGAAGGAATACTTACGTTAAACATTTTTTTGTTATGCAGGTTTTCCATCTGGTAGGTACCATACATCTTACCCATTTCTGTCCGCAGGTTACAGCCACTTACATATTGGTAATTTTCACCGGGTTGTAATGTAGGCTGAACACCTACCACACCCTCACCTTCTACCTCACGATGACTGCCATTACTATCAAAAATATACCAATGACGACGATGTAATTTTACCGGGAATGAATTATGATTCTCAAGGGTAATGCGATAGGCAAACATAAATTCAGATTGCAACGGGTTGCTGTAATCAGATTGGTAGAATGTTTCCACACTTACCTGTAC
>CAZTKV010000005.1:2986-24755 GCA_964614285.1 uncultured Chitinophaga sp.
CTTGGCCTCCTTTTCAAAGGACCCATGGAAACACCTAAAGGGAAAGGGGTAAAAAGCATAAATGTTACGGCCCGTAAAACCTGGAACACTTTTGCTAATAAAAGGGATTTCAGAACACTGCATGGAGTTGATACGGTATTCAGTAAAGCAGGAATTCCGATCGACATTACTGTTGTCAGAGAAAATATTGAAGACACCTACGGCGGAATTGAACATATGCTTACACATGATGTCGCCCTTAGTCGTCGTTTTATTACCCGGCCCGGTAGTATGCAGGTTATTCGTTATGCCTTCGAAATGGCCAGGCAAAAAAAGGCCAGAAGGATCACTTGTGTGCACAAGGCGAACATCATGAAAATAACGGATGGGTTATTCCTTGAGTGCTTCCAGGAAGTAGCCAAAGAATTTCCAGACCTGAAAGCAGATGACATTATTGTAGATGATCTTTGTATGAAGCTGGTTACAAGACCTGATACATTTGATGTATTGGTACTCACAAACCTGCAAGGTGATATTGTCTCTGATCTTTGTGCAGGACTTGTTGGTGGTCTGGGCTTTGCCCCTTCTGCAAATATTGGTGATCATATCTCTATATTCGAAGCTGTACATGGTACTGCCCCGGATATCGCCGGTAAAAATATTGCTAATCCAACAGCATTGTTATTAAGCGGTTTGGCCATGCTGCGTCATGTGGGACTTACAGAAAATGCTGCGTTAATTGAAAATGCCTTGTTATATACACTGGAAACAGGTGTTCATACCGGTGACTTTGGAGACAAGGCAAAAGCATCAGTTAACACCACACAATTTGCCGATGCTATTATCAGCAATTTTGGTAAAAAACCGGAGATTGGCGCAAGAGAAATAATTCCGAATAAACCAGGCACTCCCACCCCGTTGAAATTAGAAACAAATCCAATGATGATTTCAAAGGAAGGTGAAAGTGAAACGATAGTCGGAGTAGATTTATTTATTGAAAGCGGAGAACAACCATCTGCCATTGCGGAAAAATGTAAACGACATGCCGGGGTAAAATTCA
This sequence comes from uncultured Chitinophaga sp., assembly GCA_964614285.1. Lineage (GTDB taxonomy): Bacteria > Bacteroidota > Bacteroidia > Chitinophagales > Chitinophagaceae > JJ008. The sequence continues at coordinate 4,026 of CAZTKV010000005.1, forward strand.
ATCTTATTAATATTAGCAACCGCGGCACACAAGTTTGGCCAACAGGCTCAGTATATACCAATCTTGTAAATCAATATAATGTACGATTTGAAAGTATAAATGACGAGCCCCTGAACCAGCAAGATGTAATTGGTCTCTATGTAAGCATGAGTGGTAATTTCAAAATTTGTTCATTCGAATTGCTGAATAAATGGGCCGACAAAAAAGCATATAGCTTAGCGCAGGGACAGTAAGGAAGGTATTTTAGTATCATATGAATTGAAAAGGAAATGAGTGCTATCATTTCCTTTTTTGTTGCCGCTGATTTTGTAAATTACGATCACCGGTCTACGCCATCGGGGATAAGATTGAATCAATAAAAGAAATTCAAGTTAGATCATGAGTAAAGAAATACTAAAGTATAAAAATAATGAAGTAACAGTGGTATGGAAGCCAAAGATGTGCATCCATTCCACTCTCTGCTGGAAAGGGCTTATAGAAGTATTTAAGCCGAAAGAAAGACCCTGGATAAAAATCGATGGCGCAGCAACAGAAAAAATTATCGACCAGGTAAGAAAATGCCCCAGTGGGGCATTAAGCTATTACCTGAATGCAGCCACTCAGGAGTCGCCGGATAAGGTAATTGCGGAATCTGCCAATATTATGAAAGTGGAAGTAACTCCTGATGGTCCTTACCTGATAAGAACCGAATGTGTGATTGTGCATAGTAATGGAACTGAAGAAACAAAAACCGGAACGGTAGCTTTATGCCGTTGCGGATCTTCTGATCATAAACCTTATTGCGATGGTAGTCACCGGAAAATTGATTTTAAGGAATAACTTATATTTACCAGATGAAAATTTACAAAAACCTTATCTTTTTATTACTGTCGGCAATCAGCAGTCTGCAATTGAATGCACAGATAAATTTCAGCGACCTTTCATTTGATATGGCCCTGTCTGCTTCAAAACAAACAGGGAAAGTAATTTTTCTTCAGTTTGAATCTGTCAATTGCAATCAATGCAATGAGGTGGCTGATAAGGCATTTAAAGACATTAAACTTGGCGAACTGGTTAATGCAACACTAATTCCACTAAGAATAACAGCCGATCACCCTGACAGGAATAGGATCGCCGCAGCCTACAACAAGAGTGAAAGAAGTTTTGGCACTATATTTTTAACCGGCGACGGAACACTTATACATAATTATTCCAAAACTTCAAGTCAGCCAAAGAGTTATGAGGAAGAAATTGATAAAGCCCTGTACAAAGCTGGTGAAGGCCTTCGTATCAGCAGTTTTCAATCAGAATATCAATCGGGAAACAGGAATTTAGCATTTCTTGAAGAATATATGCTTGCCCGAAAAACGCTCCGGTTAGATACCGATAGTTTATTGAACGAATATGTAACACTGATTCCCCAGGATTCATTAAAATCTGTAAGAACACTTCTGTTTATAGCTGAAATGGCCCCTGTCCTGAACAGCAAGGCAGATTCTTCTCTGCGCAAACATTATTATTCTTTTATCGAAGCCTGGAATAAGCTTTCAGGGCAAAAAAGAATCGCTACCAACGCATTGATCGTTTACAAATCGATGAACAAAGCCATTAGCGAGAAAAATGAAAGTTATGCTTACCAGGTGGCCGATTTCAGAAAAAGAACTTATTCTTCTGATGCCAAAGGAGGCCAGCAGGCATCTGAAAAAGAAATGATACGCTATTATCTCGAAACAAAAGATACTTTAAACTATCTGATCAGATCTGTTTATTTCTATGATAATTATTTCATGACTATCAAAGTGGATTCAATAAAAACAAAAGACTCGCTTAACAGGAAAGCTCTGTTTGAAAAAGCCCCCATAACCCCTCTTGAAAATGGCGGTTCCAGAAAAGTAGTGCAATATAGCCCCATTACCCAATACTACAACAGGGAACTAAACAATGCTGCATTAGCTTTCTATGAGATGACTAACGATCAGCTCTATATTGCTAAAGCCATTAAGTGGTGTGAAAGAGCAAACACTTTCCTTGAGAGTTATATCTCAATGAATACTCATGCCCTTTTACTTTACAAAGCGGGAAAAAAAGAAGATGCAATACTGTGGAAGAAAAAAGCAATTGAACAGAAAAAGAAAATGGGTTTTGATACAAGAAGCCTCGAAAAAGAACTTAGTGAAATGAATTAACCTCTTATACCTTTCTGGCCTGCTTATAGCCATTCTTTATCAACCACTGCACTACTTTTTCCCGTTGATCTCCTTGCACAATAATTTCTCCATCCTTTGCTGAGCCGCCGGTACCGCAAAATGATTTTAGTTTTTTTCCCAGCTCCTCCAGATCCTCTTTTTTCCCTGCAAATCCCTCTATTAGTGTAACTGCTTTCCCGGCTCGTTGCTTCGTATCAAGCTTCACTTTTAATTTTTGCAGTTTTGGCTCAAGTGTTTCCTGGTAATTATTTTCCTCTTCAAAAGAAAAATCAGGATCAGTACTGTATACAAATCCTCTTGTATCGGGTTTATTCTTCCTGGACATATTAAACAATAACAGCTTTTAGACTCAGATCAAGGCTACGGGCCTGGTGTATTAATCCCCCAACACTTACAAAATCGACCCCGGTTCTGGCATAATCTTCTACATTATCAAGATTGATTCCTCCACTGGCTTCTGTCTCAAAATTATCCTTGATCAACAATAAGGCCTCGCTAATTTGTTCAGGCCTAAAATTATCAAGCATTATGCGAAATACTTTTCCTTTTCCGGCAGCAATCACCCTTTTTACATCTTCCACACTTCTTGTTTCCACTTCTATTTTAAGCCCTGGCTTTTTTTTCATTACATACTCTGCTGCCTGGTCAATTGCTTTTTCAAGTCCCCCGCAATAATCAATGTGGTTGTCTTTCAGCATTATCATATCATACAACCCAAATCTATGGTTTAACCCTCCCCCAATTCGTACCGCTTCTTTTTCAAGCAGCCTGAAATTAGGAGTCGTTTTTCTTGTATCCAGCAGCCTTGTTTTGTATCCTTTTAATTTGTCAGTGTATTGCTTTGTCAAAGTGGCAATACCGCTCATTCGTTGCATACAATTAAGTACCAGTCTTTCACATTGCAAAATTGTATGTACTGAAGTTTCTACTTCAAACGCTTTTTCCCCGTACCTCATTTCTTCACCATCTGCTTTATAGACAGTAATAACTGAAGCCGGCTCCTTATAACTGAAAATTTTAATGGCCACCTGCATTCCCGCCAGCACACCATCCTGTTTTATTTTCAGAACTGCTTTCCCTTTTGCACTTGCCGGGATACAGGATAAAGTAGAATGATCGCCATCCCCAATATCTTCCTTTAAAGCTTCATCAATCAGGTGATGCAGTTGCTCGTCAAAACTCATAGCTGCAAAAATACTATTTCGTTTACTGATGATAGGGTATAAGCAAAAAAACCCGTTATATTGATTATAACGGGGATAATAAGTATTTTACCAATTTAGTCTATCGACTGAAATCGTATTTCTTTAACAACATCTTTCCCGCTTTTTGACTTCATAAAAATGTTAGTGCGGAAATTACCTGAATTAGTTTGGAGGGTGCCGATAGCAAAATAGCCGCCGGGAGAAGTTCCTTTGTGCTTCAACTCAAAGCCCCTGACACCATTGTTAGAAAAAAAGTCCTTAACAATAAGTTGTGCCTGGGCTTTACTGTAGCTATCACTTTTATCAGGTAAGGTCAATTCTACCGTATCATCAAAATATTTAGCCAACTCCGAAGCGTTACCAGACTTTAAAGCGTTGATAACTTCATCAATACCTTCCTGTGCTTTAAAAGAAGAAAACAGCAAAATGGTAGAGAGCAGTAAAGATGTAAAAATCTGTTTCATATCAATTCAAATGTTGGTTTTCACAGAAGTACTAAACTAAAAACATGCCATGTTATAAATCAGTAATCAACGGGTACTAAAATACTAAAAATCAGCATCTTTTGATAAATCCGGCTGGGAAATAGCTGATTTGGGTGTAGTTTTACAGGGTACGGACGGGAATTATTCCCTTAAAAGTATGTTTATACCCCTTAATAATATTACATGTCAGCTAAAAAAGTAATTCTTATCATCATGGACGGCTGGGGATTAGGAAAAGTTGCATCCTCTGATGCTATCCAGCATGCTAATGTACCTTTTACCAAAAGTCTTTACTCAAAATATCCCAATACTACTCTTGTTACTTGTGGTGAGGCTGTCGGTCTGCCTGACGGCCAAATGGGCAACTCTGAAGTAGGCCATTTAAACCTGGGTGCGGGCAGGATAGTATACCAGGAACTGCAAAGAATTAATGTAGCAGTAAGAGATGGCTCTTTTGCGCAGAATCAGAAATTGCTGAGTGCTGTGCGTTTTGCGAAAGAAAATAACAAGCCCCTGCATTTGCTTGGATTGGTAAGTAATGGAGGGGTGCATTCGCATATTAACCACTTAAAGGCTATTGTGGATGTCTGTAATAATGAGGGGCTAAAAGAAGTATTCATTCATGCTTTTACCGATGGCCGTGATTGTGACCCAAAGAGCGGACTGGCCTTTATCATCGAACTGCAACAACACCTGAACTATAGTATTGGAAAAATTGCATCTGTAAGCGGAAGATATTATGCCATGGACCGGGATAAAAGATGGGAAAGGATAAAACTGGCTTATGATGCATTGGTAAAAGGAGAAGGAGCCAAATCTACAGATGCAGTAGCAGCTGTTGAAAATTCGTATAAAAACAATGTAACTGATGAATTCATCAAGCCGACAGTGATAGTGGATGAGTCACAGCAACCCCTGGCAACTATTAAAAATGGAGATGTAGCTATTTGTTTTAATTTCAGAACAGATCGCTGCAGGGAAATTACACAAGTACTTACACAAATGGACCTGCCGGAATTTGATATGAATAAGCTATCCCTTCATTATACCACAATGACAGAATACGATAAAACGTACGATAATATAGAAGTAATTTTTGAAAATGATAATCTGAATAATACTTTGGGCGAAATACTGGAGCAAAACGGGTTAAAACAAATACGGATAGCAGAAACAGAAAAATACCCCCATGTAAGTTTCTTTTTCAGTGGTGGCCGTGAAAAACCTTTTGAAGGAGAAAAAAGAATAATGATCCCTTCTCCCAAGGTAGCCACTTACGATCTGCAGCCCGAAATGAGTGCATACCAGGTAACTGATGCAATTGTAACAGAAATAAAGAATAAGTCAGCAGATTTCATTTGTCTGAACTTTGCTAATGCAGATATGGTGGGTCATACCGGCATTTGGGAAGCCGCTATAAAGGCAGTTGAGACTGTTGATAAATCTGTAGAAAAAGTAGTTACAGCAGGGCTTGCAAACGGCTATACTATATTCCTGACAGCAGATCATGGTAATTCAGATTATATGATCAACGAAGATGGTTCTCCAAACACGGCACATACTCTGAACCCTGTACCCTTCTTTATAATCGACAAGGAATGGAGAGGAACAATAAAACCGGGTAAACTGGGAGATATTGCGCCTACTATTCTTACCATGATGAAATTACCGGTACCAAAAGAAATGACAGGTAATATCCTGATTAATTAATTTTAAACCCAAATAGAGAAATATGTTTAAAAAAATTATGCTGGCATTATTAGTAGCCCTTATAATAATACAATTCATACATCCAAAAAAGAATAAAGCAGAAGGTTCCCAGCCCAATTATATTGGAAATAATTTTACACTTCCGGCGGATGTAAAAACAATACTTGAAAAAGCCTGCAACGATTGCCATAGTAATAATAGCAACTACCCATGGTATGCCAATCTTCAACCTGTTCACTGGTGGATGGAAAAACATATAAAGGATGGGAAAAAACATTTAAATTATGACGAGTACACTAACCGTCCGATCCGGTACCAATACCATAAAATGGAAGAAACGATTGAAATGATAAAAGAAGGTGAGATGCCATTAAATTCTTATACCTGGACCCATAAAGATGCAAAGCTCAGTGAGGAAGAAAAAACAAAATTGATCAGCTGGGCTGAATCCGTTATGGACAATATGAAATCGAAATATCCGATTGATAGCCTGGTACGCAAAAAAAATTAGTACCTTACACTACCAATTCAATGTGAAAGCCAATTCAAAAAAAACAGTCAGTCTTTTCTTCATCCTGCTTGGGGCTACCCCCTTATTGTTTATTCTTTCATCTGATATCAGAAAATGGGATATTAAGATCCGCATGAATGAAAGAACTTCGCAGAAACAGGAATTACAAACTATTGTACTTCCTGAAAATGAAGTTGTCTGGATGGATAAACATGAGATATATGTAAATGACAAAATGTTTGATATCAGCACTGTTAAACTTGAAAAAGGGATTTACACTTTTAAAGGATTATACGATGAGGAGGAAACAAAACTGGTAAAGCAACAACAAAAACCTGTCTCGCAAAGCACAGAAAACATGAAACTTTTATCCCGGTTGTTTAAGTTTCTGCAAAACTTTTATTATGAGCAGCCTGTGCTTTGCTTTGATTTAACGCTACAACAAAACAATTACCCATCTTTACATTCATCTGCAATAGTTTCACAGTACCTGAAAATAGCTACTCCGCCTCCACAGCTTATTTGCTAAACATACATAGCAAATCACATCATTAACTAACTATATATTAATGAGCAAAAAATACTTGCTTGCTCTGCTATCCATTGTATGCATGACTGAAGCTGGCAATACTCAGGAAGATACAACAACTGAAAAAACGTTGGGAGAAGTCATCGTATCTGTAAACAAATGGGAACAAAAACTGAATGAAGTGCCCAACAAAATTGTAAAAGTCAATAGATATGATATCTTAAAAAATAATCCCCAGACGGCGGCTGATTTATTAGGACAGACAGGTGCCGTGTTCATTCAAAAGAGTCAGTTGGGTGGTGGCAGCCCAATGATCCGTGGTTTTGCTACAAACCGTGTATTATTGGTCATTGATGGGGTTCGTATGAACAACGCTATTTACCGCAGCGGCAACCTCCAAAATATAATAAGTATTGATGCTTTGAGTACTGAAACAGCCGAAGTAATATTTGGCCCTGGTTCACTTATCTATGGCAGTGATGCCATTGGTGGTGTAATGGATTTTCATACCCTGGATGCCCGGTTTTCAAAAGATAAAAAGATACTGGTGAAAGGAAGTGTGCTGGGCAGGTATTCAACAGCCAATAAAGAAAACACCCTTCATGCTGATATTAATCTGGGTTGGAAAAAATGGTCGCTGTTATCATCCCTTTCTTACAGCCAGTTTGATGATTTAAAAATGGGAAAGCATGGCGGACAGAACAGCTACCTGCGACCAGAGTACGTTGAAAGGATAAATGACAAAGACAGTATTGTGAAAAACGGCGATCCCCGCATTCAACGCTTCAGCGGATATGACCAGTTGAATTTTTTACAAAAAATACGCTTCAGGCCAAATGAGCGTTGGGATTTACAATACAGCTTTACCCATGCAAAAACAGGCGAAGCCCCTCGCTACGACCGGTTGATTCAATACCGGAACGGAGCACTGCGTTTTGCAGAATGGTATTATGGTCCCATGCTCTGGAATATGCATGCCCTGCAGATTTTGCATTCCAAAAAAACAAGTATCTATAATGATGCCCGGTTAACAGTGGCCTACCAGGATTATGAAGAAAGCCGTATTGACCGCACAAGAGCTAACAACAATCGTAACAGGCAGGCAGAATTGGTTGATGCCATCAGTGCCAATTGGGATGCAACAAAAAATATTGGCAACGGCCAGTTGTTTTATGGACTTGAATATGTGCACAACAAAGTCGGTTCGTTTGGAGAAAGAACCAATATCAGTACTAATGCCGTAACACCAATAGTAAGCCGCTATCCGGATGGTAGTACCTGGAGCACTACTGGTATGTATGGTAGTTATAAAATAAACCTGCATACAAAAGTAACATTGACGACAGGTTTGCGATACAGCTATAATAAATTAGATGCCACTTTCGATACTATATTTATGAAGTTCCCGTACAAGAATGCAGAACTGAGAGACGGAGCTTTGACTGGCAACACAGGTCTTGTATTTCGACCGTCAGAAGGCTGGCAATTGAATGGAAATATTTCTACTGGTTATCGTATGCCCAATGTAGATGATATTGGAAAACTGTTTGAAAGTGTGCCGGGAAATATTACCGTTCCAAATCCGGATCTAACTCCTGAATATGCCTGGAATTTTGAAATGGGAATCGTAAAAAATATTCCTAATAAATTACGCATTGAGTTAAATGGTTTTCACACCGTTTTAAATAATGCTATTGTTCGTCGCCCAACCACATTCAATGGTGCTGACAGTATTTTGTTCAATGGCGTATTAAGTCGGGTAGAAGCTTTACAAAATGTGGCAAAAGCAACCGTTTCTGGTTTTCAGGCAAGCGCAGAATTCTATTTTACCAAATTGGTATCATTGCAAACTCATGCTAACTGGATAAGTGGAAAAGAAACGGATGATGTAAAAGATGAAAAGGTACCGCTTCGTCATGCACCTCCTTTTTATGGAAGCACATTACTGCGTTACCGCCTGAAAAAACTATTTGCAGAAGCGTCGGTACAGTATAATAGTGAAATTGAAAATGCAGACCTGGCACCTTCTGAGCAGGCAAAAACAGATATTTATGCAAAAGATGCCGATGGCAAACCTTACTCGCCGGGATGGTATGCATTGAACCTGAAAGCCTCTTACCAGGTATCAAGTAATTTGCTGGTAACAGCTGGTTGGGAAAACATAACTAACCAACGGTATCGTCCTTATTCGTCCGGCATAGTGGCTGCTGGCTCTAATTTTATTATTTCTTTGAGAGCTTCGCTTTAACCAAAGAAGGGTTTGTATAAAAGCAAGCCCTTAATTTTTTAATTATGAGCAATACTAAACAACAAGCTAAATTGATTCGCTGGCTCCGCTGGCTACACCGGAAGATTGCTATTTTCTTATTTGTTTTTTTCCTTGTCATTTCTATCACCGGGTTATTACTCGGCATAAAAAAACAAACGGGGTTACTAGCTCCAACCCGAAAAGGAACGTCCGCTAATCTCTCTACCTGGCTTAGTGTAGATAGTTTACACAAAAAAGCAATTGGTTATCTTCAGGATTCTGTGTCAAAAAGGCTTTCTACTGATCTTGACAGAATCGATATCAGGCCTGATAAAGGCACTGTGAAATTCATATTCAAAGATCATTTTAATGGCCTCCAGTTAGATGGTACTACAGGACAGTTGCTTCAGGTGGAAAAAAGAAGAAGTGATTTTATTGAAAAGCTACATGATGGATCTATACTGGATAAGATATTCGGAACCGGTGGCGATCAGATAAAAGTCAGTTATACGGTTATCATGGCACTTAGCCTTCTAATGCTTATACTTTCCGGTCTGTGGCTTTGGTATGGCCCCAAAAGGCTCAGAAAAAGCCCTATTCGCCAAACCCCGGGATAGCCAATGCGTAAAAATCCCAAACCCAGAGGGGTCGTTATCTGTTACTTTGCTCTAAATTTTACAATTTGGTGCAGCAATCGTACGGAAAAAATGTCTAATTTACAGGCAACCAAAGGGTAGTTATGACCGAGGAAGCCATATTACAAGGTTGTTTAAAAAATGATGCCACAGCCCAACGGGAGTTGTATAACAGGTACAGCCCCAAAATGCTGGCAGTGTGTTATCGTTTTGCTCACAACCGGGAAGACGCTGAGGATATGCTTCAGGAAGGTTTTATAAAGGTTTTCCTGCAGATTCACACCTTTGAAAATCGGGGAGCTTTTGAAGGATGGGTACGGCGAATCATAGTTCATACCTGCATCAATATCCTCAAAAAGAATAAGAAGTTCAATGAAAGTGTTGATATAATACATGCCACCGGGGTGCAGATCAGAGAAGAAAGTGTGCCAGCAATTATTCAGGCTAAACAGGTTGTGGAATGTATAAGGCTTTTACCGATAGGCTATAGAACTGTATTGAACCTGTATGCAGTGGAAGGCTACAGCCACCGGGAAATTGCTAATATGCTAGATATTGAGGAGAGCACCAGCCGCAGCCAATATACCAGGGCGAAAGCTATGCTTGAAGATATTTTGATCCGTAAAAGAATATTATTACAAAAACCAAAACATGAAAATAATTGGCTTGCTGCTGTTAGCCAGAGATAAATTTAAAAGTACCCTTAATTGCTGACTGGTTATGGAGAGTAATTTTAATAATAGAGATTTTGAGCGGTTCCTGAAGCAAAATGCTGACCAGTACCGGATGTTTCCATCTGAAAATGTATGGAAAGGCATCCACAGTACATTGCATACCCGCAGAAGATGGTACGGTATAGGTCTTGCACTTCTCCTCCTTACCACAGGTGCTGTGACTTGGGTAATGCTAACCAGCAGCCCATCTTCAAAGGAAAATGAACTGGCTGCTAATAAGCAGGTGATAATTCCCGTTAAAAAAATTCAAAAGGAACAACAACCAATTGTTATTACCCCTCTTAAAAAGAAAGATATAGATGAAGAAATATTAATAGCCTCTCCGGGTAACCACCAGAAAAATCTTTTTTTGGCCACCCCTATAGTTGAAGATCAAGATAATAAGTTGACAGAATTACAAAAAACAAATGCTGTTATCCCGATTTCCAATTCACCAGGCAACCTTCCTGCTACAATAGCATCAGTTCCTTCTCCTGTGTCTAAAGTAAATACTTCCGGAAATAATAGGGCAGCTGTTAAGGCAGAAACACCAAAAAATAATGTCGCTGTTACTATAGTTCCGGCTATCATTAATGAAGAAAAAATTGACCAACCCTCTCGTGTCCCTGCTGAAAATGATAAAACTGACGAGGTAAGCACAGCAGCGCAAAAAGACATATACCCTTTGAGTATTGAAAGTGTTATTAATTCTTATAAAAGCAGTAGAAAATCAAAGAGATTATCTTGGCAGGTTTACTTTACACCTACCATCAGCTATAGGGAATTAAAAGAAAATAAGCAATTTATAAACGCCGCCCGTTCAAATCTTACTTCTACTTCTGTAGTATTTTCTCCGGATTTAAATAGCATCGTTACACATAAACCGGACCTGGGATTTCAATTAGGATTTTCTACTGGCTATCCTCTCTCTAAAAAAGTAACAGTTGTAAGTGGCCTGCAATTTAACGTAAGTAAATACGATATTAGGGCCTACAACTATCCGGGTGAAGTTGCCACCATTGCACTGAGTACGGCCAGTGGGGCTACTAGTACGGTTTCAACTATCACCAACTATCGTAGCGCAGGCGGTAGTAAGGCAAACTGGCTTCGTAATCTTTATGTTTCTGCATCAGTGCCTATTGGCATTGAGCTCAAGCTCGCTAGCAATAAAAAGACATATTGGGGTGTTAGCGGTACTGTTCAACCTACCTATGTATTGGGCAATACAGCTTATGTCATTTCAACGGATTATAAGAATTATGCAGAAATACCTTCTTTGACCAGAAAGTGGAATATTAATACAGGCTTTGAAGCCTTTGCCGGCTTCTCTGTAGGGAAAACAGACTTGAGAGTGGGTCCGCAAGTTCGTTATCAAACAATGTCAAGCTTTAAAAAAGAATACCCTGTTCGAGAATATCTTTTTGATTTTGGTTTAAAAATGGGCATAATGCTCAAAAAGTAAAACTGATACTAACTGCCGCTTTGCTTAGAATATCCCGTCTGCTTCAACAGGCGGGATATTTGCTTTCTGTTTGTTTTCAATAACCGTGTTTACGCTAATTTTAGGCCATGAAACAATATTTTCAATTAATACTGGCTGTTGTAGTCCTTTCATCCGCTTGCAAGGAAAAAGAAAAGGAAGATGAAAAAAAATTCATCTCTGTATTATCGTTAATAGAAAAACAAGTGGCACATATAGATACATCGCTTTATGCCATTACGAAATATGTCATTAAAGACAGCCTGCATATTGATACCCTGTATATTCCAAGGGAGGAGTTTCGCTCTATGGCAAAGGACTTTTTAGAAATCCCTGACCTGTCTGCAAAAAAAGTCGCAAAACGTTATAAAGAAGAAACCCGTTACGATGAACTACTCAATCGTGTTATCATCAGTTATATTCCATTAAATCCCGAAAAGGAAGAAATACAAAAACAGGAAATACTTGTAACGCCAAATATAGCGACTGGTGATAAAGTCAATACGATTTTAATCAGCCGGGTTATTAATAACAGGGATGGATTTTTACAAAAAGAAATGCTCTGGCAAATGGATAAAAGTTTCCAGGTGGTAACTTCCACACAAAAACCCGGGCAACCTGAAGTAATAACTACAACTAAAGTGACCTGGAACGAGGAAGATGATCAATGACCGCTTCAGAATTTCAACATATAGCCTCCAGTATACCTGCACAACCAGGCATTTATAAGTACTTTGATAACAATAATGAACTGCTGTATGTAGGCAAAGCAAAGCATTTGCGTAAACGGGTAAGCTCTTACTTTTCAAAAACTTTTACCAGCTATAAAACCTATGAACTGGTTCAGCGGATTGCCAGGATTGAGTTTACCATTGTTAGCTCAGAGCAGGATGCCTTCTTGCTTGAAAATACGTTAATCAAGCAATTTCAGCCCAGGTTCAACATAAACCTGAAGGACGATAAGACCTATCCTTTCATCGTTATTAAGAATGAGCCTTTTCCAAGAGTGTTTCTTACCCGGAAAAAAGTCAATGACGGCTCCGAGTACCTGGGACCCTATACGTCTGTTAAAAAGGTAAGGGAATTACTGGAGTTCATTAAACAAACAATACAGCTCAGAAATTGCTCCCTGAATCTTTCCGAGACCAACATTAAAAAGGAGAAGTACAAAGTTTGTCTCGAATATCATTTAGGTAATTGCAAAGGACCATGCGAGGGGCTGCAAACCGCTGAGGATTATATAGAAAACCTTATTCAACTTAAAAACCTGCTTCGGGGAAACCTGGCGCCGGTTATACGTCATTTCAAAGAGGAAATGAAAAAAATGGCAGCCGAACTTGCTTTTGAAAAAGCCTCGCTGGTAAAAAAGAAGATCGATTTTTTAGAGAATTATCAGTCAAGATCTATAGTTGCCAATACCAAAACTGGCAGTATAGATGTTTTCTCTATACTAAAAGAAAAAGAAATTGCCTATGTAAATTACCTGATGGTTAGAAATGGGGCCATCATACAAACACAAACTAATAAAGTAGAAACCCATCTTGATGAAGAACCGGAAGAAATATTAAGCTTCTCAGTCGCACAATTGCGGGATACATTTAATAGCGATGCTGCCGAAATAATAGTTCCATTCAATATTGATTATCCACAGAATGAAGTTATTGTGACTGTTCCAAAAGGTGGTGACAAGAAAAAACTTTTATCACTTTCGGAGAAAAACGCCAATCATTTTATTGAGGAATTAAAAGCCAAAGAAAGACTAAAGCTTAATATCAAGAATGCTGATATGTTTAAAGTGCTTGAGCAGTTGCAGAAAGATTTGCAATTACAGGATATGCCTGTTCATATTGAGTGTTTTGATAATTCTAATTTCCAGGGTAGTTACCCGGTCTCCGCCATGGTATGCTTCAAAAATGGTGTACCCAGTAAGAATGACTACAGAAAATTCAACGTTAAAACCGTGGAGGGCATTAATGATTTTGCGACCATGAAAGAGGCTGTTTTCAGGCGATATAAAAGAGTCAAAGATGAAGGACAGTCTTTCCCACAATTAGTGATTATTGATGGCGGCAAAGGCCAGTTAAACGCTGCCAATGAGGCTATAGCAGAACTGGGCCTGACCGGAAAAACTACCCTTATGGGTCTTGCAAAAAATGAGGAGGAGATATTTTTTACAGGTGACACAAGCTCTCTTAAATTGCCTTACAACGGCAGCAGCCTGAAAATAATCAGGAGGATCCGTGATGAGGTGCATCGTTTCGGCATCACTTTTCACCGGCAAAAAAGAAGCAAGGGAACCTTTAAAAATGAATTAGAAGAGATTCATGGAATCGGTAAATCAACAGCTGATATACTGCTGAAAGAGTTTAAATCAGTAAAAAAAATAAGGGAAATGAGTGAGGAAAAATTAGCTGCAATAATAGGCAGATCAAAGGCCCGGATCCTTATTGAGTATTATCAAAAACAAATTTCCTGAATCGCTTGAATACTCTGTTTTTCACTCGATCAGGGGCAAAAAAATGGGGCCGGAATAGAAATTCAGCCCCGTTTTTAAAATCCAATATCCTATGAAAAACCAAGACGAAAGTACAACTTTTATCCAATTATCCTATAGGACTTTTACGATTTTCGAAACTTTTTTTCTTCTAATACTGAGCTAGTTATACGACAAAAAAGCCCCTTAACAGGGGCTTTTTGATTGATGTTTAAACAAACACTAAAGTATTAGTACGACCAGAGATCCTGCTCGAAATTGAATATCTTTTCTTTAATATTCTCTCCCTCCAACAGCCTCAGGATGGGGTCATTGATATAGTTTCTGATCATTTTATTTCCTGGATTATCCAAGGTTGATTTTACAATGTAACTGCTGAACATACGGCTCTCAAACAGTTCTTCCCATGTCATCCTGCTCTGACCCATATTCTTGGGGTTATATACTTCAGCCTTTACAAGCATGGGTCTCAAATCAGGGTAGTAAACCCAAAACAATGAAGATGTACCCCTTTCTTTTGTTGTATTAGGAATATACTCAGTTTTGAGTAACCCTATACCTAAGATCCGAACAAACATACGGCTTGATTCCCTATCAAAGACCCACTCTTCTTTCAAACGGATTCTTGTAACAGATTTTGCATCAAAACTTGCTCTTGTCACATTCCATCCAACTATCTTATCAATTTGCTTTGTATCGTAAATTGGGAAAGTATCGAGCTTACCTGAGGTTAGTTGCTGAACATCCGCAATAGCAAGGGGAGTAGTAAATCTATCGTCAGAAAAAGCAGTTACTTCTCCGGTTTGTACCGCTTTCATCAGCATATTAACGAATATCTGGCTGCCATTATCGTCTACTGCTTCATACATGAATATTTTATTCATTTTCTCCCTGAGATCCAGTTCTCTCCATACTTTCTCTGCATACAATGCATCGTCCCAGCGAAGATGCTCATAGATGAGTGGGGTACGCTGAGTAAGGCTACCCTTATCAAAAGCGTTATCATTTCTCAACGACTTCTTAGGGGAGATATCATTACTTGTAGTATCATATGTTATCGGTAAATTAGCCAAGGGATCATAACCAGACGGAGGCTGATTATTATTATTCTGCTGCTGTTCATTACCACCAGTGGTAGGTGGGGCCGGATTTGTAGAAGGATTATTTGTATCCTTCCTTTTCTTGGATGGTCTTTGTGCATTTGCATCGATCAGCAAAAAGGCTGAAACTACCAAGCATAAACCGAACTTTAAGAATTTCATATTCATATCGCACTATTTAATATAATAAACGAGTGAAGGAGCCTTTGTAGTACGTCCATCCGGACCTTTTACCCTGATATCGTCAATTGTTACCATTCTATCAGCTTTAACATGCTGATTTATAGCATTTCTTACTGCACCAGAGAAAGCAGCTCCCTGAACGGGTATCGAAATAATATCATCGTCAGTATCACAAGTAAACGTAAAGCTTACCACATCGTAGTTCAGCTCGAAAGGGAAGTTTTTAATACCTGCCCCTACGCCTCCCTGAGCTTTAAAAGCTCCTGCCAAAAATGGTTCGCCACTTTGCTTTCCTCCAACATAGGCTTGCGCTTCCGGTATAGTACGAACCCTGAAATTGCTTGCACCAGCGACTTTGCCGTCAACTGTAACAGTGATAATCGTATTATCATTAACAGTATTTACACGAGCAACATATTTACCGGTGCCCGGTACTTTGATTAAAGAACCATTGTTAATAGTTGCTTTGATCCTGTCATCACCGCCGCCACTGGCAGCAATTGTAACAGGGTTATCAACTCCTATATACAATACGTTCATTTTATCAAGTGCTATTGAAGCATTAGCTGAACCGACAGTGTATTCAACAGGTATAGTCCTTGTTTGAGGATTTCCATCCTGGTCTGTAAATGCTACAGTAACATTAATGGTGTGTGAACCAACACCGCCTGCTGCTGCTTTATAAATTGCCTGACCTTTCTCATTTAATGACACACCCGAACCATTGATAGTAACAGTGGGTAGTTTTGTTTTACTGAACGCACCCAGGCCGGCAGTAATTTCAATTTCCTGACCCGGCATGAGATACTTAGAGTTCTGTCCAACTATTGCCTCAAAAGAATCAAATCTCAGCTCAACTTTACCAACCTGCTCGTGACAGAATGTAACGACTTTGTTTTCTGATGTTTTGATATCATTCTGAAATTTACTGAGGATACTTAAAGCTCCTACAGCCGGCGCCATGTAGAAATATGCTTCTTCCCATGTTTTCTTCTTGGAAGTTGTTGGCTTTGGTGGTGTAAGATCAACCTGAAGTGAATTTGCAAATTCTGCTGCTATAGCTGAATCAACGCCTAATACATTCTTTTTATATGCTTCAAGAATCTTGTAAAGCTCCTTACCCTTTCCTTGCTGTACAAATATTCTTGTAGTTGCATTTTGTTCGTCTTCTTTAAACTTGCCGCCTTTTGATGACTCTGCAATTAATTCTTTCTTAAGATTTTCTATAAAACTATAAGCCGTGGCAGAATAGTCCATTACTTGTTTTGCTTTTGGCTGCCAGATCTCTGCCTTCGCCTTAGTGGTAGGGTCAGATATTTTCTCTGTCAATGAAGCAAAGACCCGGTCTGAGGATAATTTTACCGCATTATTGGTTTTCTCCAGGCTTTCATTTATCGTTTTAAAGGCATTGAGGATCTCAGCCGAAATGTTAATAGCCAGTAAGGCTGTCAACACCAGGTACATGATATTGATCATCTTCTGCCGGGGTTCTTTAGGTAAAGACATGAAGATTCGTGGTTTTTAAATTAGAAATAGTGACTTCTTTGAATCACGGATACGGATTCGTTCTTTTAAAGTTTTGTTTTAGCTGCGACCCTGCATGGCTGTTAACATGTTACCATAGATATTATTCAAACGGCCCAGGTTAGATGCCAGGTGTCCGATTTGCTCCTGTACTCTCTTCGCATCTTCAGCACTGTTCAACATTGAAGTAGAGGTTTCGGATAGCTTACCATAGAATGCATTCAATGCTTTCAGGTGATTATTGCTCTCCTGCAATTCGAGTTCATAAATTGTATTCAGCGAAGACAGGTTTTTGGTCAATACCTGGATCTGCTCATGGAATACCTTAGCACCTTCTGTTGCCGTATTGAAGGCCCCTACTGAAGAAGCAGCTGTTGTGTAAGCATCTTTTACTTTTTCAAGCTGGCCGGTTACTTCTCTTGTCTTCGTAGTAAAGTCAGCCGTTGCATTGATAGTATCACCAATACCGTTCATACCTGTAACGGTAGTATTTAATTGTTTAAACCCTTCGCCCAAACGTTTCATTGTATCAGGTGTAATATCAGCTTCTGCAAGCATTTTATCCATAGCTCCGAAAGTAGCCCTGCTTTTGGCACCTGCAACCGAGAATTGCTCTTCATCATGTGAGGCATCTTTAATAGGAGGATATATTGCATACAAAACGCCGTACAAGGCGAAAATTATTGCTTCTGTAGTAAGACCGATCCACAACCAGGTGTCTGCATCAGGCTGGTGGGTAATTTTTCTGAGTGCACCCCAGATTACTAATGCTGCGCCAAAAGAAACGCCTACGTCTACCCATTTACTTACCTTAGATGGAATTGCTGCTGCCATAATTGGATTTTTTAAAAGTGGTTTTGTTGATATTAATTAAGAGAGAAAGAAGAGAGGACAGATTTTACTTCACTGCCCTCTCAATATGTTTGATTTAGTTCGTTATTTTTTATCTGCGACGTCCTTTTTGCGGAGCTGCGGGTAAATCAATCACACAACGGAAGCCGATATAAGATTTAGTGGAGTCCTGGTATTCATAAGTGCTGGTACCTGTTTGCAGGTAATAACCAACATCTTTCCAGCTACCACCACGAATGATCTTACGTTTCATCAGGGGAGGATCATCATCTTTTGCGTTCCAGCGAACATCAGGGTTCATATCATGCTGAAAGTTATTACGACCTTCATAATAGATTGAAGATGTCCACTCTGCCACGTTACCAGACATACAGTACAGACCATAATCATTAGGCCAGTAAGCATCGGCACGAACTGTGTAGAATCCACCATCTTCAGGATAGTTACCACGGCCTGGTTTAAAGTTGGCCATCAGACATCCTTTTTTATTACGCAGGTAATAATTACCCCAGGGGAACATTGATTGTGAACGACCGCCACGGGCTGCATACTCCCATTGTGCCTCAGTAGGCAGGCGGAAATCCGATTCTTGTGTTCTTTTCTTTGAATCAAGGTAAGCGTTCAGGAAATGGGTTCTCCACTCACAGAAAGCAGTTGCTTGTTTCCAGTTTACACCTACAACAGGATAGTTACCAAATGCCGGGTGAGAAAAATATCTTTTTGTCATCGGCTCATTATAAGAATAGGAGAAGTCGCGGATCCATGCTAACGTATCAGGATAAATTGCCACGTCTTTCTTTACAATAAAAGTAGAGCGGGGCTTACCTGCATTCTCTCTTCTGGCAGCTTCTTTCAAATCGAAGGTCTCAGAATGGAATACTATTTTCGAAGGATCGATTTCTTTTTTTCCGAAAACCCTGTCATCCGGAGGGAGTATCATGGGTGTAGCGGCCAGTTTTTCCATTTCATTTGGATCACCCCACTTAAAGGTTTTCATTTTGGCCCAGTCCACATATTCGTTGCCATCTTTACCGGTTTTCAGATAGCCCATGTTACGAGCTACAACAGAATCACGAACCCAGTATACGAACTGACGATACTCGTTGTTGGTAATCTCAGTTGCATCCATCCAGAAGCCACTGATAGACACAGAGCGGTTACGGGCACTGAATGCGTAGGCAGGATCCTCATCACTGGGACCCATATGGAATGTACCTTGCGGTACATACACCATGCCCGGAGGCTTAGGAAGTGTATACTTACTTCCAGGAGCAACTCCATGCACCTGACCATCATTCGGAAGGCTACCGCCTTTGTTTTTCTTACCTCCCAGTATTCCGCAACTGGTTAATACAGACACACAGGCGACTGCATACAAGGTGTAATAAAGGTTTCTCATTTTCATACACTTAAAGGGTATTGGGCAAATATAATGTTTAGAACTGTTCTCTGGCACAAGGTTATAATTTATTTTTTTAAATCAAAACGTATTTTTCGAAGTAAATTTTCTAACGGATACCGGCTCTGTTTTATTGTATTAACTAAAAATTAATTATTGCTTTTGGCCCTTGTTTATCAGCGACATAAGCTCTTTTGCAGAAAATACGGGATTAAGGCAAGTGTAACTACGGCACAGGTATATAGTAGGATTCTCACTAATTTGTTTGCCTGCCAGTAAAGGGTAGTTATTGTCCGTTTTTTCTGTCAGCATCATTACCCTGTGCGGGATAAATTGTTTCAAAATTTCCTCATGCAAGACTGATAAATTTTCGCCTGTTATCACTATTTCGTTAGTTCCCTGGATTATTTCCTGAAGAAGACAGGCCCAATTGCCAAAAGAACCCGGGTAGCGGATGATGGCATTGCCAAGAGAGGTAAGCATCGCCCTGCTTCTTTGCCCCCAGTTACTTTCATCACATAAAATGGAAAGAAGATGAAGATTATATGCCATTATTGAATTGCCTGATGGTACCGCCCCGTCGTACATTTCTTTCTTTCTCACAATAATATCCTTTTGGCCTGCCGTTGTATAAAAAAAGAAAGGGCTGTCCGCTTCACTAAAATTCTCTATAACATGATTTGTCAGTTTCTTTGCTTTCTCTATCCATTTTGTCTCTCCTGTTATTTCCTGCAAACGAAGAAGGGCCTGAATTAAAAAAGCATAATCATCCAAAAAAGCAGGATACCGGGCAATCCCGTTTTTATATGTATGACGAAAAGGTAAATTGCCCTCGTTAGTAAAGCTCGCCAGCAGAAAGTACATATTATCAATTGCAAGCTTTTTATATAATTCATTACCGGTCGCTTCATACGCCTTGCTACAAGCCGTATTCATTAAAGCATTCCACCCTAATATGATTTTATCGTCCAGCAGCGGTCTTACTCTTTTGTTTCTTTTATCAAGTAATACTTTTTTACCGCTTTCTAATTTACTTTTTAACTCGCCGACTGATTTATTTTTCGATACTGCGAAATCTTCCATTGGTCTTTTTACCCAAAGAATATTGGTATGTTCCCAATTGCCTTGCTCAGTTATATCAAAGTATTCACAAAAGTCTGTGGCATCTACTCCAAGTATTTCATGTATTTCATCTAAGCTCCATACATAAAATTTTCCTTCTATTCCTTCACTATCTGCATCTAATGCTGCAAAAAATCCTTTTTCCGGACTTAGTAACTCTCTTTGAATGAAGGCCATTGTTTCATCAATGACCTCTCTATATCTTTCTTTTTTAGTTAACAGATACGCCTCACTTAATACTGCGACTAATAGTGCATTGTCATAAAGCATTTTTTCAAAATGAGGGACCAACCACTCTGTATCTGTTGAATACCTGGCAAAACCGCCGCCAACCTGGTCATATATACCTCCTTC
>CAZTKV010000005.1:24855-27708 GCA_964614285.1 uncultured Chitinophaga sp.
TTTTCCGCCTGAGCGTCAATTTCATGTCTCCTTTCCCTAAATGCTTGTATAACACCATACAAAGTTTCCTGCCACGAAGGCCTGTTAAAGGCTCTTTGTGGGGGAAAATAAGTACCCCCGTAAAACGGTTTTGTCTCAGGTGTTAAAAACACATTTAAAGGCCAACCTCCGCTTCCCGTCATTGCCTGAACGGCATCCATATAAAAAAGGTCCAGGTCTGGCCGTTCTTCCCTGTCTATTTTAATATTGATGAAATGATCATTCATCAGCTTTGCGGTTGTTTCATCTTCAAAACTTTCCCTTTCCATTACATGGCACCAATGACAGGCTGCATAGCCAATGCTAACCAGAATGGGTTTGTTTTCCTGTTTTGCCTTGTTTAATGCCTCATCTCCCCAGGGATACCAGTTTACCGGGTTATGAGCATGTTGCAGCAAATAAGGACTTGTTTCGTTGATAAGCTGATTAGTATGCTCTTTCATCAATTGTTATGTTATTATAACAACGAAGTTCGCTGAATATGGTTTCAAGAAAAAGAAAAGGACACTGGCAAAAGTGTCCTTTACAAATTAGGTATTCTGTAGAATTATTTCTTTTTGACCAAAGTTGAGAGAAACTGGTCCAATGCAGCTACCATGCTTGGTGTTTGTGGTTGGGGAGCTTTTATTTCAAGCTTTAACCCCTTTTCTTCAATGGCCCTGAAAGTATTGTTACCAAAAGCCCCTATCACTGTTCCGTTTTGTTTGTATTTCGGCAAGTTATCAAATAAACTTTTTACGCCGCTGGGTGTAAAAAAGCAGATAACGTCGTATTCTGTTTTTAGTAAGATATCTTTTATGTCGCTGCTTACACTACGATACATAAAAGCCAGTGTAAACTCACAATTATTGGCTTTTAGCCAGTTTACTATCTCATTATCCTGTTGGTTCTCTGAGCATACGTAGAGAAATTTTTCATTAGCCTTATGTTTGTTAATCACATCAAACATACTCTTGTTGGTTCCATCTGCTCCATAGAACACCTTTCTCTTTCTGTAAAGGATAAATTTCTGCAGGTACAGAGCTACAGCCTCAGTGATACAGAAATACTTTGTATCCTGCGGCACACTAACCTTCATTTCCTCACACATCCGAAAGAAATGATCAATAGCATTGCGGCTGGTAAATATTATACCGGTATAGTTCTGAATTTCAATCTTTTGCTTGCGGAAGTCCCGTGCCGGAATTCCTTCCAGACGGATAAAGGGATGGAAATCCAGCTCAATGCTGTATTTCCTGGCCAGCTCGAAGTATGGTGACTTCTCACTTTCAGGCCTCGGTTGGGTAATCAGGATTTTCTTTATTGCTTTGGCCTGTTCACCGGCCTTTTTAACCCCATTTGTACTCATGTTCGGTTCGGCTAAAGTTGGCTGCAAAGTTAAGTAGTTTGGCTGAAATACACCAACAAAGCCTTGTAAACCAGTAAAAGAGGGGTCACTTCGAAGGCTAAAAAGTATAGAAAGAAGTGAAATGGGCTGACTTTGACCTGATTACGAACAACAGAATACGTCAAAACAATCCTGTAAATAAGCATTGCACCAATTAAAATCCATGATAACGTCAGACCTATTGAAAAGAGATCGCTGGTGGAAAATGCAAGGAGAATAAGGAATGGCAGCAATAGTATACCTATCATTTTATTGATGATAAATACTATAAAAATGTAAGAATTAGCAGCCTCCTCGGTATTAAAAAGCCAGCCGGATATTTTAAGTCCTATGAATTTTACAAAATAGGCCACGGAAAGTCCCGTCATACAGTACACAAATAATATCCAAAAATTATCAACCGGGCTAACCTGAAAATACTCGATCAAAAAGGTCAGATAGAGCCCGGCGCTAATAACAAAGAATCCATTTAATAAAATGGACGGTAGTGGTGTTTGTACCAATTGCTCACTGATTTGCCTCACTTTGAGAGTGTTCCTGAAAAACAACCTGAAAAGATCGTTGAAGTATTTTGGAAAGGCCTGCCGCAGTAAAGCAAAAATGATTAAAAGTAAAACCAGGCTATAAAAAAGTATTTCCTTGCCATGTACCTGCCTGACTTCTCCTTCTTTAAAAGAAATTGGTTTGGCTTTAAACCGAAATCCAAAATAAGGATGATGCTCTAGTATCTGCCAGCAGATTTTCTGCAAGGAAAAGGTATCAGCAGGATTTAGCAGCCATCCCGAATCTTGCTGCGGCCGCCTTGAAATTTCCTGGCTTGTTTGTACAAGAGGTAAAGAATCCTGCTGCTTTAATGTATCTGTACCCGAGTATGTTGTATCTGCTGCTTTGCCGGCAGATGAATCAATAACAGTCTGTGCAGAAGAGATAGCTGTCAGCGACAAAAAAAGAAATAAGAGAGATAATTTTTTTTTCAAGAAAAACTGTTGAGATGCAAAAATATAAAGTGAGTCCGGACTCTGCACCGATGATTAAAAATAATTCACAAATCCAAAATGTATCTTTGACTGGCGAAGGTTCAGCTCTGAATCATTTCTTTTCCCTATTGCCCAGGCGAGGTTAAATATACCCGCCTTTGTTTCAAACGCAAGGCCAAGTCCTGTTCCAAAATAAGTATAGTTAACATTTGTATTCAAACTGTTGTTCCTGCCCCACCCGCCATCTGCAAGGACATAAAAGAATGAATTTTGACCGACCAGGTAGCGGTATTCCACTGTTGCAATGGCAAATTGCGACAGGTATTGGCTTTCTTCATCAAAGCCTCTTAATAGTTTATAGCCACCTACCTGGAATAATTCATTCCTGAAAATGTTTCCGCTTTGAAACATGCCGGCATTCACTGCTGTCTTTATTGTACTTCGCTGCCC
>CAZTKV010000005.1:27808-29707 GCA_964614285.1 uncultured Chitinophaga sp.
TTAGTAATAATAAAAGATGAATCAATCCCCCCCTGGCTGACAATGGTTTGAAAACGCTGCAGAAAAAGCTTCCCCGATTGATTTTTACTTAACACATACTGTACACCGAGTTGAAAATTTACATTCACAAAATTGCTGTCTTTACGAAACATCTCGAACGAAAAATCGAGCCCGTAAGGAGACTGAAATATATAGGGATGCTGGTATAACAGGTTTAGTCGTTGAGACTTTACTTGCAACTGTTGCCAGTTTAACCCGATGGTTTCTCCGGCACCTAATGAATTTCTAAGTAAGATATTTGCCTCACCGGTTACCAGTAATTTTTTTGACGCCAGCTGGTCGTTATTAGGTAAAAAACCGATAATTGCATTAACCTGGCTGCTCTTTTTCTGTTTAAGATACATATTCAGGACCGATCCGGTTCCCAGCATCGTTATATCAAAAGGTTTTTCCTCCTCCACATAAGTAAGTTCCCTCATTTTTTGATTGATGCGCATTAATTTTTCTTTATTATAAATGCTTCCATTAGGAATACTAAGATATTGCTGCAGGTAATTATTAGAAATCTTTGCATTACCAAAAATGCGGATACTGTCAATTTTATACAATGGTCCTTTATCTATTTTAAGTAAGGCAGATACTTTTTCTGTTTCTAACTGCAGACTATCAAGATAAATTTTGGCAAAAGGATATCCGTTATTCTCCAGGTATCGCAAAAGTTTCTCCTGCCACTCCTGTAACTGAATAAAATCCATAGGTTTGTTTACAAAAACTTTCTCCCTCCATCCAACGGCATCCAATACAGCAGGGTCTGCATATTTTGTGTCTAATTGAGCCCACAGATATTTTTGCCCGGTATATAAAACAATATATGCAGAGGCAGAATCGTACCTGATGCTGTCAACAGAAGCAGTTACATACCCCTTAGCATGAAGGGTACCGGTTAGCCTGGCTACATAATCTGAACAGGCTGTACGGGAAGTAAAATCAGTTTGAATACCCAGTTTAGACAGTAGTAGTGAATCATCTTTATCCACACCCCGGACAATAAGACTGTATTTACCCTGTCCTGATGTATAAATACTCAGCAACAACAGAGCCAGTACCGATATTTGCAGTCTGAATTTTCTCATTTGGCTTTTCGCCGGGATATTCGTTGCTAAATTATTCATTAAATCACAAATCAGCTTGGCAGGCATTTATATTCATATTCCTTTTTGCAAACAGGCTTGTCATTATTGCAATTTTCATTTTGCCACTTCATTGCGGTACAAGAACGAATTGATAGTCGCTTTATTGAAAGAAATAGCACTTCAAAAGAACTTCCTGGAGGCATCACCGGTTGAAAGCATCTACTTTGGCGGAGGCACTCCGAGTTTGTGTACAGTAGCAGAAGTCCAACATATTATTGAAACTGTCAGGTCCTTATATAATGTGACAAAAGAAGCTGAACTAACTCTTGAAGCTAATCCAGATGATATTACAGAAGAAAAACTAATTGGCTGGAAGAATGCAGGTATCAATCGCCTGAGCATTGGTATACAAAGTTTCTTTGAAGAAGACCTGAAATGGATGAACCGGGCACACAATACCCGGCAAGCTTATGATAATTTACTGCTGGCTACAAAGCATTTTGATAACATCACTATCGACCTGATCTATGGAACTCCGGCATTGACAAATGAAAAATGGAAACAAAATGTTGAAACGGCTATTTTGATGGGCATACCACACTTGTCCTGTTATGCTTTAACAGTAGAACCCAAAACCCCGCTGGACAAACTGATTCGTCAGCAAAAATCAGCTGGTATAAATCCAGACAAACAGGCTGAACAATTTTTATTATTAATGCAATGGTTGTCTGATGCTGGTTATGAGCACTATGAAATTTCTAATTTT
>CAZTKV010000005.1:29807-39758 GCA_964614285.1 uncultured Chitinophaga sp.
GCTGCCTTCTTTTTTACCATCCTGCCATTTGTTAAACTCGAGAACATTAAGTACTATAAGAACAACAGCTGCGATCAGGAAAAGGACCTGGAAAAAATTAACCATACTCTGAATTTAGAAGACATGAAGTTAATTTTTTTGTGGTAATAATTTATGGCTTTGAGTGGCGCTGTTTCCAATACTGCCATACCTGGCCAACTAGCAGAGTGATAATCATAATAAGAATGGCAGTAGGTACAAATCCATGATAAGAAAGAGGCATAGGGGTACATTTACTGGTCAGACCAATACCTGTTCTATGCGTTTAAAGCCTTCTGAAGCTTTAACATCTTCCCATAAAATTTTGTAGATAGTCCCGGCTATGGGAATTCCCGCATCCAGTGATTTATTAATCGTATAAATACACTTCGCCGCATTATAGCCTTCTGCTACCATATTCATTTCCAGTTCAGCGGCCTTTACAGAGTATCCACGACCGATCATATTTCCAAAACGGCGGTTGCGGCTGTGCAATGAGTAACAGGTAACCAGCAAATCGCCCAAATAAACTGAAGCAGCATAGTTAGGAGTCTTTCTATGAGTAACGGGATCCTCTCCTTCGTGTTCTCCAACTGTTATGTGTTCTGCCCCAAATTTTTTAAGAAACCCTGCCATTTCATCGGCTGCATTGGCAATATAAACACTTAAGAAATTATCTCCGTAATCAAGTCCGTGAGCAATACCGGCACCTAACGCATAAATATTTTTTAGTACTGCTGCATACTGCACCCCCATTATATCATGATTAACGACCGTACTTATAAAATCCGTAGTGAAATGTGAAGCAATTACCGAAGCCATCCTGATATCAATTCCTGAAAAAGTAAGGTATGATAACTTTTCTTCTGCCACCTCCTCAGCATGACAGGGTCCCAGTACGGCAAAATAATTCTCTAACGGTATCCCAAATTCTTTTTTTAAATACTCATTCAGCAAAATATTTTTTTCAGGCAATAATCCCTTTATCGCTGAAACAATTTTTTTATTCTCCCAATCTGCTGGCTGAAGTCCTGCAAGACTACTTTCTGCATAGGCTGAGGGGATGGCAATAACCAATACATCAGATTGTTCAACCACCTGCTTTACGTCTGTAGACATATTAAGTAATGAAACATTAAACTTTGCGGAACTCAAATAGTGTGGATTATGACTTCTCTTCCTTATGTATTCAATAGTATCAGCATTTCTCACCCACCAGTTGATAGCATGTTTACTGTCTGTCAGAATTTTTGCCAGGGCCGTAGCCCAGCTGCCGCTGCCTATAACGCCAAAAGTCATGCAAAGTGAATTTCCTGATTAAAAAATATAAAGAATAAAGGTAACAAAGGAATAAAATACCCAATAAAAAAGAAAACCCGATAATACCGGGTTTTCTCACGAAGCAAATCTTATAATTTATTTTTCAAATAATTCATCTTTTGTCACCACTTTTACTTTCATTCCATCCTTCAGGTTTTTGCTTACGGCAGCATATGGAGCGATGATCACCTCATCTCCTTCCTTCAAACCACTAAGAATTTCTATATAATTGATATCCTGTATACCTGATTTTACTACTACTTTTTTAACGGTTCCGTTGGTCTGTAATACAAAAGCCACTTCTTCCAGTTCATCTCCCTCAACGATAACAGAAATATCATTACCATCTTCTCCCTTACTATCTTCTTTTTCTTTTTTCTTATCGGCCATACTCAGGTCACTTCCTTTTACCCTTGCATTGACTGCCGCAATGGGTACTGCCAGCACATTATCCACCCGCCTGGTCTTGATATCAGCGCTGGCATTCATACCTGGGCGGAAAGGGAAGGTTTTATCAACGAGATCCTTATACGATTCCTTATCCAGCCGAATCCTTACTTCATAATTGGTAACATCGTTCGCAGAAGTTAGTGATGTACTTTTAGTACTGCTGGCTATTTTGGTAACCACTCCTTTGAACTTACGGTTATTGTACGCATCCACTTCAACATCTGCCGAATCGCCAATATTAATTTTCACTATATCATTTTCGCCAACATCCACTCTTACTTCCAATACTGCCATATCGGCCACTGTCATCATTTCCGTACCTACATTAAAACTGTTACCTGCCACTCTTTCTCCTTTCTTGATCTTTAATGAGGATATTACTCCATCCATTGGCGCTACCAGGGTAGTGCGGCTTAAATCTTTATTTGCTTTACTTAACCCCACCTGTGTACTTTGAACATTCGCTTTAAGTCCTTTTATATTTTGCTGAGCTGCGGTATAATTGGCCTGGGCAGATTTCAACGTAGTTTCGAATTGCTCCAATTCTGCTTTTGAAATCACCTTATCATCGAATAGCTTTTTATTTCTGTTATAGGACTGTTGCGCCAGTTCAAGATTAGCTTTTAATGCTTCAAGAGCAGCCTGGCTATTATCTACGGTTGCCGAAGATTGATTTACCCTTGATGCAGCTTCATCCCTCTGCAACGCATATATATCGGCATAGATACGGGCCAGCACCTGGCCTCTTTTTACACTATCTCCTTCTTCTACGTTTAATTCAGTGATCTCACCAGATATATCCGGGCTGATCTTTACTTCTACCTCGGGGTATATTTTTCCACTGGCATTTACAGTTTCAATAATTGTTCTTTTTGATGCCTTTTCAATGGCTACCTTCTCTATTTTATCATTACCGCCAAATATCTTCGATAACAAAAACAATGCCCCCAGCACTCCCAAAACAATCAATGTCCATTTCAGTTTCTTGTTCATACAATAGTAGGTTTATAGTTTTATTCCCTGCCCCTTATAGAATTCCAGCAATTTCATTTTGAATACGTAATCATACTGTGAATACAATGCCTGTATTTTAGCCCGCTGCAGGTTATTCAGGCTGTTAATCAGATCATAGGTTGATAAAAGGCTTAACTCATAGCGTTTACTGGCAAAATCATAGGCCTTTTCCGCTGTTTGCACACTTTTTTTATCTGCATTGAATTTCTGAAGGGCAGCGGTAGCATCGGTATATGCTTTGTAGATATCCTGCTTCAATTGCATATCTCCCTGTTCTTTTTGCAATTCCAGTTGTTGCACTGTTAGTTTGGAGCGATCCCAGGCAGTACGGGCTGCTCTTCCATTGAAAATGGGTATGTTCACCCCGATACCGAAACTCTGTCCAAAGTTATTTCGCAGCTGGGAACCCAGTGGAATCGGTTTTCCTTCAATCAATATAACATCCGGAGCAAGAACCGGTTGATTTATTCCATTCACGTCTACTACCGCCCCCGTAGGAACTAATGGCCCGAATTGCCTGCTGTAAGATTTAATGTTCACATAACTGGTACTCAGGTTGCCAAAAGCAGAAAATGTCGGATACATACCTGCTTTTGCGGCCGACATGCTTTTTTGCGCCGATTGTATGCGGAGGTTATTAATTTTTTGTTGGGGCAATGTGCTGATCGCAGTAGCGTACACAACATCTGGTTGTAAATCAGCCAATGCTTCAATCGGAACAAGAGCAACCGGGGGTGTAACAATATCAAAAGAGGCACCTGCATCCAGGTTCAGCAAGGCTTTCATTTGTAACAAAAATTGCTGTACAGATGCTTCGGCTGTTATCAGGCTTGAGCTGTCTCTTGCCAGTTGTGCCTCCAGTTCTGCGGCATTCAATTCAGGTAATGCACCGGCATCCACTCTCTTCCGGGTGTTTTCTAATTGTGCCTTTGTTTGTTCTACCTGTACTTTAGCCAGGTTTGCCTGCTCTCCGGACAAAAGAATTTGTAAATAGGCTACTGCTACATTAAGGGCAATATCATTCTGAATTTTTTTTGTTTGCTCTTTATCGGCTTCCCAGGATAACCTGCTGGCTTCTATTGTATTTTTTTGGGAAAACCAATTAAAAAGATTGACACTTGATTGCACCTGCATCCCCAGGTTTAGAAAATTATTATCTTCCAAAACACCAGTAGTTGGATTTTCAGAACGACCTAAACGGTAACCTGTACTGCTTCCAAAATTCAGTGAAGGTAATTGACCAGCTTTGTTTTGCTTATAAGTCAATTCGGAAAATCTTGACTGCAGATCAGTTTGCCTTACCGAAATATTATTCTTTAATGCATGATCAACACATCTTCTGATGTCCCATTTATCCTGGCCGAATGAAGAACTAAAGATCAACAATGCAAAAGCCAGCTTAATGCTCCGTGTCATAGATTGCAAAAATATAAGAATTGCTCCTGTACAGGTATGATTTTTTACAAGCGGAGGTTAAATTTTGGACAGCGCCTGATCAAGGTCTCTAATAAGATATTGAGCCTCTTCTAATCCCACATACATACGTAAATACTGATGTGTTGTATTGGCCGGATCAAAGTCTCCCGGCTTGATACCTGCACATTTTGGTATCACCAGGCTTTCATGCCCGCCCCAGCTGACGGCCATCATAATGTGTTGCAATGATTCACAAAACCGCACAATGGATTCTCTTTTACCGGCTTTCAGCGTAAAAGTAAAGAGGCCACAGGCACCTTTCATCTGCTGACGGGCCAGCTCATATTGAGGAAATGTATCAGCAAAAGGGAAAAGAACAGTATCTACTTTCGGATGTTGTTGCATAAATTTTACCACTTTTTCTGTCGACCCCGTTATTCTCTCTATTCTTGCCGGCAGGGTTCTCAACCCCCTTATTAACAACCATGCATTGAAGGGTTGTATCCCACTGCCAATATTCAGGTACTCACTATCAAATATTTTCTTCATCATGGCATGTGTTCCGCAAAGTACACCGCCCAGTGTATCACTATGCCCTCCGATATATTTGGTAGCTGTTTGCATGGCCATATCAATACCCATTTCTATTGGTTTCTGATATAGTGGCGTACAGTAACTGTTATCAATGAGTGTAACAATTCCTTTTGATTTTGCCAAAGCTGCTACCTGTTGTATGGGCTGTATAGCAAAATCCCAGCTATTGGGTGATTCGAGGTAATAAAAAGTCGTATTAGCCCGGGTGGCTTCTTCCCAATTTTCAATTCTTGTACCATCAATATAGGTAGTTGTAATGCCAAATCTTGGCAGGATTACATCAAACATCCGCTGTGCCCATGTATATGGCGCCTTTACTGAAACAAGATGATCCCCAGATTTGACATTGGCAAATATTCCGGCAAATATTGCCGCAGCGCCATTATTGAATACAAGACAATCCTCCGTACCATCCAGTGCTGCCAGCTTTTTTCTTAGTATATCAACAGTGGGATTAAGGCCGCGGCTGTAGAGATAACCACTCATTTCATCCTCGAACGCCTTGGAAAGATCTGCTACATTTTTAAAGGCAAAATTGCTGGTCTGAACAATTGGCGGAGCCACAGCATTGAAATAATGTTCCCGGTCTTCCCCCAGTTCATTTATGATTTGAGAAATATCCATCAGGCTTCAATTTTTTCAGACACTTTTCTATTATGATTAAAAATAAAATATATAATTATAAAAGCTGCCAGTACACTTACACCTATTAAAGCTGCTTTGGGATCATCGATAGCGATGCTTGTACCTACAAATAAATAAGCTGCTATGAAGATCACCGGCAGCAGGGGAAATAATTTCATTTTGTAAATGCCGGTTCCGTCCAAATGCTTCGTTTTCTTTCTAAACCAGAAAATGGTGGCACTGCTTAAGACCATACCGAAACAATCCAGGAAAATGGTAAAACTGAGTATCTTCTCAAACTCCTGCGCAAAAAATAATATGACAATACAAATAGCAGCAAAAATGGTAAGGGAGAAGGTGAGCACATTTGTTTTTTCATTTTGCTTCGCAAAAATTTTGGGCAAACTGCCATCTTCACCCATTGCAAACATTACCCTTGGATTACTCATCAGCAGGCCATTTACATAGGCTAATACACCTAGGAAAAGAAAAGCAGAAAAAATAGCTGCCCCTTTTCCTCCAAACATTTTATCTATAACAACATAAGCTACTTCTCTCTCCCCCTTCATTCTTTCAAACCCAACAAGATTATAATAACTAAGATTAGCCAACAGGTATAAAGCAATGATCACTGCAATTCCAATAAAAATACCACGGGGGATATTCTTGGATGGTTTTTCTACTTCATTTCCAAAGTTGATCGTCTGCTGGTATCCGCCATAAGTAAATGAAACGGCGATCAGGCTCACTCCCAAACTTTTGATCCAGTCCATTGTGCTGAAAGGGGCAGCCGGAACTGTTGCATTTTGGTCAGCATACTCTGCAGGAAATAACAATCCGCCAATGAGCACCAGCAGCATGGCAATTTTAATAATCATCAGGATATTTTGTGCTCTTGAACTCATTTTTAGCCCCTGCAGGTTGATCACATAGAAAATAATGATAGCAACACAGCTAAGGAGGGCTTTGTGAATATCTGTCCATTCACCGGGAAATAATTTCAAAATATACCCGCTGCCGATCAATGCCACACCACTGAGGCTGGCTGCATTACTAACTAATATAAGGCAGTTGATAGCAAATGCAATACTTGGATGATACGCTTTTGCAAACACCTTATAATAACCGCCGGTGACAGGATACCGGCTTCCTATTTCTGCATACGTCAATGCCCCGCATAAAGCAACCAACCCTCCGATGATCCAGGCACTGAAATAAACGGAAGGATTCAGTGCATCTTTGGCGCTGGTAGCAGCTGTTCTGAATATGCCCATACCAATTACCAGGCCGATCACAATCATCGTAAAGGAAAACAATCCCAATTTGTTCTTTGATGTCATGGCTTGAAGATACAAAGAAAACAATCTAACTTTATGACGGTTAATTTCCTGTTTCTATGAAAAAAACTATTTTATTTTTCTCCCTTATATTATTCATTACTCCTTCTTTTTCCCAGGAAGAAGAACCTGATTCTTTAAAGCAATTGGATGAAGTATTCATCAGGGCTTTTGAACAAAACAGGAAATCCAGGTTTGCAACAGCTTCGGTAAAGATCATTGAACATAATAATGCAGACAGATATAATAAAAATTCTCTGGTCAATGGATTTAATACAATACCCGGAGTACGGATGGAAGAACGAAGTCCCGGTAGCTACCGCATAAATATCCGTGGCAGTTCCCTACGCTCCCCTTTTGGTGTTCGCAATGTAAAAGTTTACTGGAATGATATTCCCGTGACTGATCCTGGCGGTAATACTTATTTTAACCAGTTTGCATACAATAATTTTTCAAGTATTGAAGTATTCAAAGGACCAGCAGGCAGCCTTTATGGTGCGGGTACGGGGGGGCTGATCCTTATCAATAATTTTGATCGATGGCAGCCAGGAGCCAGTTTTGAATACATAACAGGCAGTTACAACCTTCAAAATTTGTTCGCTTCTGCCAGATTTGGTGCAAAAGAAAACCGCAACCAATTTACTTATGCCCATAATCAAAGTGATGGCTACAGGGTTCAAACAAAAATGCGTCGGGATAATTTTTCCTGGCAATCACAATTGAAATTGTCTGATAAACAACAACTCACTGCTTCCGTCTTATTCACGGATATGTATTATCAAACACCCGGTGCATTAACGCTGGCAGAGTTTAATACAGACCCAAAAGCTGCAAGGCCTGCCGGTGGTGGTTTTCCGGGTGCTGTAGCAGCGCAGGCAGCAATTTTTCAGAAAAATATTACCGCAGGGTTCACTAGTATTTATACAATTAATTCCTCTTTTAAAAATTCTACCACCCTTTACGGTGCCTTTTCGCAAATTAAAAATTCTGCTATCCGTAACTACGAAAGGAGAAATGAGCCGGGCTATGGCGGACGGACAGTTTTTATCTATAATAAGAAAAAGGAAACAGTATACAGTGGCCAGAAAGAAAATAGTTTTCAACTGGTGGCAGGAAGTGAATTTCAGCAAGGGAGATTCAATACCCAGGTCTCAAAGAACAGAAATGGTAATCCCGATACCTTACAAACAAATGATGATGTAGATTATACAACGTATAGCCTTTTCTTCCAGGGGGATGTTTCAATCAGGGAAAGCTGGTTTATGAATGCCGGCATCAGTTTAA
The DNA here is from genome assembly GCA_964614285.1 of uncultured Chitinophaga sp. Taxonomy (GTDB): domain Bacteria; phylum Bacteroidota; class Bacteroidia; order Chitinophagales; family Chitinophagaceae; genus JJ008. Next base: position 37,865 of record CAZTKV010000005.1, read on the forward strand.
ATAAGACAAAAGTTGGCATCACAAGACTAAACAGATATCCCGTAGTAAGCCAAAGCCGCAGTTACCGGAATGAATTGGCTCCAAGGCTTTCAATAAAAAAACTAGTAACAGAAGATTTTTCCCTTAAGGCTACCCTATCAAGAGGATTCTCTCCTCCCACTGTAGCTGAGTTACTTCCATCAACTGGTGTAATTAGTACCGACCTGGAGGCAGAGTACGGATGGAACTATGAATTGACTGCCGGTTACTCATTGCTTCGCAATAAACTTCACCTGGAAGCTACGGGTTTTTATTTCAAACTTAATTATGCCTTAGTACAACGAAGAGACATCAGCGGAGCTGATTATTTTGTAAATGCTGGTGATGTACAGCAAAAAGGGATTGAACTGCATGCTGATTATACTTATTCAATAAATAATTCCTGGCTGCTTGATTACTTTATCCTGCAAGCAGATTATACATATAATCATTTCAGGTATGGCAGTTTTGTAAAAGGTACTGAGGATTTTTCTGGCAACACTGTTCCTTCTGTACCTTCTAACACCTTGTCAGGAATACTTGACATGAACATCAAAAATGGTTTATACATAAACACTACATACTATACAGCTTCAAAAATATTTCTGAATGATGCCAATACGGCAATAGCAGCTCCTTATCATCTGCTTGGCGCCAGAATAGGATGGAAAAAAAACATTCAGAAAAAGTATAAGCTGAATATCTATGCAGGTGCTGACAACCTGCTGGATGAAAAGTATAGCTTAGGCAATGACATCAATGCCGCTGCTAACCGTTTTTATAATGCAGCTCCGCGGAGAAACTATTATGCCGGTATTTCTTTTCAATGGATCAAAGCCCTGAAAAAATAAATCACCTGGTCAAATGAAATTTCAGCAAAAAAAAATTCTTGGCTGGATAAGGAATTACAAGAGCAAAACATTCGGCTTTTCTATCCCTAAAAAATTATATAATATCAATCTTCCGGTTTCACTGATAACCAGGTAAAATGTATGGATAAAACAGGTGTTGATAACTCTTCTTGCTACAAAAATTCTTCCCCCTACTTTTGTATCGATTTGGTTCCTGATAAATAAATCGGGATGAAAAGGGAAATCCGGTGCAAATCCGGTGCTATCCCCGTAGCTGTAAGCTCCTTAGATGTTGTTTAATCTTCACGCCACTGTCATAAGACGGGAAGGCATTAAACACGGAGTAAGCCAGAAGACCTGCCACATCAAGCAAACAACATTCAGCTTTCGGGTGAAAGGCATGAGATGTAAAAGTCGCAGGACGTTTATATTTCTATTTCTTTTTGTTTCCGGAAGCAGTCACACAAAAATTCATTGTAAATGAAAAGACTTTTTTTTGTGCTGGCTGCTGTTATTTTCAGCACTCAGCTAAAAGCACAACAAGACACCACGTCATTAGGCGAAGTGGTAATTACCACTAACAAGTATCCTAAAAAACAAAGTGAAACCGGGAAGGTTGTCACCATTATCACCCGGGAACAACTTGAAAAGAGTGGCGGTAAAACACTTCCGGAACTTTTGAATACGGTAACAGGAACCGTTATTATTGGTGCCAACAATGCCCTTGGAACAAATCAAACAGTCAGTATCCGGGGCGCTTCTGCCGGAAATGTATTGATATTACTGGATGGCATTCCGGTGAATGACCCTTCTGTAATAACAAATTACTTTGATGTAAACTTTCTATCCCTAGACCAGGTAGAAAGAATTGAAATAGTAAAAGGCGGTCAATCCACTTTGTATGGTTCAGATGCTGTGGCCGGCGTAATTAATATCATTTCGAAAAAAGCAAGTTCGGGGAAGTTAAATGTACATGGCTCATTTGCCGGCGGAAGTTTTAACACCTTACGGCAAAATATTGGTTT
>CAZTKV010000006.1:0-7958 GCA_964614285.1 uncultured Chitinophaga sp.
ATTGTAATATTGCGACGGGTATAGAAGCGATTCATAAGAACCGTGTTAGAAGGAAAACTTGTTTGAAATTAATCTCATCGACTGGTCAAAGCCCATGAGCATTAATAAAGTTAACAAGTGCTGCGGTATTTTTCAGACTTAACTTTTTAAGAATATTATACCGGTGTACTTCTACGGTCTTTAAAGATATATCGAGACGAAGGGCTATTTCTTTTGATGATAGTCCTTCTTTAATAAGTTGAACAATATCTATTTCTCTCCTGGAAAGAACATTCATATCTGGCGCCCCTCCTTCGTCCTCCAATTCTTGCTGGGCAAGGATGTTCTTTACTTCATCACATATATATTTTTTCCCATTATGCACTTCTATGATAGCGGCCAGCAGTTCATCTTTTGAGGAGTTCTTGGTAACATACCCCATAGCCCCTATTTGGAACATACGACGGGCATAAGCCGGCATGGAATGCATGGATATGCCAATTATCTTAGAACCTGGTGAATACTTTCGAACAAGTTTTGTTGCTTCAAATCCGTTTACAGGAGACATATTAATGTCCATCAGAACGATCTCAGGTTTTTTATCCCGTGCAATTTCAACTGCCTCATCCGCATTGCTTGTTTCGCCAATTACCTGAAATCGGATATCACTGTTAAGAATAAATGACCATGAATCCCTGATCAGCTTATGGTCATCGACTAGGAGGATGGTGATTTTCCCCATACGGATAGTGGTTTGCTTTGAGTAGATAAGGTCTTTTACATACATAAATTAAGTAAAAAACCAATGCAAAGTGCATAAAACATTGGCTGTTAGCATATAAATAAGCAGAAAAAATACGATTTTAAGTAAATCCACTTAGTACCCGATTGTAGAAGTACGATACCGTAGAGAAGATATCTATATGATGTTAAACATAAATGAATATCGCTGTTAAGCTAATGCCCTGGCAATTCCATACTCCAAACCCCGCAGTTCAGCTAATCCTCTCAACCTGCCGATTGCCGAATAACCGGGATAAGTTGTTTTCTTAAGGTCATCAAGCATCTGGTGTCCGTGATCTGGTCTCATAGGTATAGATACATTTCTTCGTTTCATTATCAATACGATTTCCCTAACAATCTCATACATGTCTGTATCTCCTGCAAGGTGATCAGCTTCAAAGAAATTACCTTCTGTATCTCTTTTTGTGTTTCTCAGGTGAAGAAAATGAATATGATCTCCAAATCTTTTTAGCATTCTTACAAGGTCATTATCAGGCCTTGCACCAAAAGAACCGGTACAGAAACATAATCCATTTGCCGGCGATGGTGCAGCACTGAGTAAATCAGCAGCATCCTGCTCTGTACTTACAATCCTTGGCAATCCCAGTACAGGATATGGCGGGTCATCAGGATGGATGGCCATTTTCAGCCCGCAATCTTCAGCTACAGGCACCACTTTTTGCAAGAAATAAAAAAGATGTTCCTTTAGCCTAACTGCATCAATTCCTTCATAAGTTTTTAATGCAGAAAGAATCTGTTCTTCGGTAAAGCGTTCTTCACTTCCCGGCAAACCGAGTAATGCATTACGGTACAAAATCTCCTCCTCTTCATCGGTCATCCTGTCAAACCTGAACCTTGCTTTTTTAATTTCCTCTTCTGAATAGTCATTTTCAGCTCCCGGCCGTTTTAATAAGAACAGGTCAAATGCAATAAATGCTGACCTCTCAAAATACAAGGCCCTGCTCCCGTCCGGCATCATATAAGAAATGTCGGTCCTCATCCAGTCTAATATCGGCATGAAATTGTAAGTCACTACTTTCAAACCACATTTCGCCACATTGCGAAGACTTATTATATAATTGTCAAGATGTTGTAAATAATTCCCACTTTGCTTTTTAATATCCTCGCTTACCGGCAGGCTTTCAATGACGGTCCATGTCATACCAGCATCTTCGATTAGCTGTTTCCTTTTATTGATCTCCTCTGTAGTCCATACTTCACCTACAGGAATATGATGTAACGCTGTGACTACCCCTACACAACCTGCCTGCCTGATATCTGATAAGCTTACCGGGTCATTGGGTCCGAACCATCGCATAGTTTGCTCCATCAACATAATGAAAACCCCATTTTAAATTTACTTATCCTTACAACAGCCAATCACTTTGCTATTCCTAATGGTGAGAAGTAAATAAATATTGAAACAATTATTGCCAACACGATCAATGAAAGAATCACATCCCACTTGTTCCAGCTAGCCCTGCTTGCTACCTTGTCTTCTGCAACTGTAGTAGCGAATGTTAAACCCTTGATATGATCTTCGTCTGGTTTTGGACTGAAAAGGCTTACAACTATCATTACCACTACTGAAAACAGGAATAAATAAATACAGAAATAAAGGAAATTAATCGTAGCAAAATCATACAGAATACCTGATAAATCCTTCTGGAACAACTCAAGTGTCAATTTCACCAACCCGATAATAAACCCAACTACCATTGCTGTATAAGCTCCTTTTCCATTTAATCGCTTAAAGAATACCCCCAATAAAAAAACTGCCGCAATGGGTGGTGCTAAATAAGATTGTACACTTTGTAAATAAGTATACAATGTACTGGAAATTCTATCCATCATCGGAATCCATACCATACCTAATATTACTACTACTGCTGTAGCAATACGTCCGACTTTTACTAACTCCTTTTCACCAGCTGCTGGTTTCATTTTTTGATAAATATCCATAGTGAACAATGTAGAACAAGCATTATATACAGAAGCTAATGAAGCCATCAGGGCAGCTAACAATCCCCCCGCCAGCAATCCTCTTAATCCCATAGGCATAATCTGCTCTACCATCGCCGGAAAAGCCGCATTATAATCTGTCTGGCCATCCTTAATTGGTAATATCAATTCACCCCTTGAGTGTAATACATAAGCGATCAAACCTGGAATAAGGAATATGAAGAATGGAAGTAATTTCAGGTAAGCAGCAAAGATGGTTCCCCGTCTTGCTTCTCTTTCGTTTCTCCCGGCAAGGCATCGCTGCACAATATGCTGATCAGTACACCAATACCAGATACCTACGATAGGTGAGGCGAACAAAATTCCTAACCACGGAAATTCAGGATCACTAAGAGGACGGAACATATTCAGCTTTTCAGGAGGGACAGAGCTCATCAAAGCATTCCAACCACCAACTTTGTCAAGGCCTACAAATAATAAGACCGCAGAGCCTATCAGCAAAACGAAAGCCTGGATAGCTTCGGTATACATTACCGCATGCAGTCCCCCAAAGATTGTATATACACCGGTTACTATCACCAGTATAATAGCGCCTGTCCAAAATTCTACACCGAGTATCTGGTTAAATACCAATGCTCCTGCAAATATGGTAACTGAAGCTTTTGCAATTACATAACTCAATAATTGAATAATAGATAATAACCGCCTTGCTTTTGCATTGAATCTTCTTTCCAGGAACTCAGGCATGGTATATACCATACTACGCATATAAAAAGGAACGAATACCCAGCCTAATAGCAGGACTATCCAGGAATGTAATTCATAATGGCCTAATACAGTTCCGGACGCACCGGCTGATCCTGCCAAACCAACAATATGTTCTGACCCCACATTGGATGCAAGTATTGAGGCTCCGATTACCCACCAGCCAAGATTTCGGTTGGCCAGGAAATAATCTGTCGGAGAATTTTTACTCTTCCTGATAGACCAGACAGAAATACCTGCTATAACCAGCATATATACTATAAGGAATATCCAGTCGAGTGTTCCAAGAAAATTCATGAGCGTAGTTTTTGTTTGTTAGTGATGAGTTAAGTAAGTATTATATGAAGCGGTTAATTAAATTCTCAAGATACTCCTGTTTGCCACTTCTTACAGCCGGTTCTCCGTTATCAATGGCATAATTTCTCAGATCCTCCAGTGAAAGTTTTCCTGATTCATAGTCCTTTCCTTTACCAGTATCGAACGAGGCATATCGTTCTGCCCTTATCTTTTTATAATCTGATTGCTGCAATATGTTATCAGCTGTTATCAATGCCCTGGCAAAAGTATCCATACCCCCTATGTGTGCATAGAACAGGTCTTCCGGGTCTGTTGAGTTTCGACGGATCTTTGCATCGAAGTTTATTCCACCCCCTTTGAAGCCACCCGCCTCCAGTATCACCAGCATAGCCTCGGTTAATTCATTCAGGTCGTTAGGAAATTGATCTGTATCCCATCCATTCTGATAATCCCCACGATTGGCATCAATACTTCCAAGCAAACCAGCATCTGCTGCCACCTGTAATTCATGAGTAAATGTATGCCCCGCTAAAGTGGCATGATTAACTTCGATATTCAAACTGAAATCGCTTAACAGGTCATACTGCCTTAAAAAGCCGATCACAGTTTCACTGTCGTAATCATACTGATGTTTTGATGGCTCACAAGGCTTAGGCTCGATAAAGAATTTTCCCTTGAAGCCATTTTTCCTGGCATAGTCTTTTGCTGTATACAGGAAACGGGCAAAATGCTCTTTCTCTCTTTTCATGTTTGTATTCAGCAGGCTCATGTAGCCTTCTCTTCCCCCCCAGAATACATAATTTTCACCCCCAAGAGCAATAGTGGCATCCAATGCTGCTTTTACCTGTGCTGCACCATGAGCCAAAACATGAAAATCAGGATTAGTAGCAGCTCCGTTCATATATCTCCTGTTTGAAAACAGGTTGGCTGTTCCCCATAAAAGTTTTACACCACTTGCTTTTTGCTTTTCACTGAGGTAATCTGTTATTGCCTGTAACCGCCTGTCATTTTCCTTTATATCGTTCGTATAATCTACTGCATCTACATCGTGAAAGCAATAATAAGGAAGTCCCAGTTTAGTAATAAATTCAAATGCTGCATCTGCCTTATCCTTTGCTCTTTCCACGGCATCTGATTTTTCATTCCAGGCAAACAAATGTGTCGGTTCACCAAACGGATCAGCACCACTGCCACAGAAGCTGTGCCAGTAAGCACAGGCAAACCGCAGGTACTCTTTCATTGTTTTACCTGCCACTACTTTATTTTCATCATACCACCGGTAAGCCAGTGGATTATCTGACTGTTGACCTTCATACTTTATCTTAGCTATCCCCTTAAAGTACTCCTTACTGCCTGTAACTACTGTCATACTATTATCAGTTTAAAATTATTGAATCAGTTAAGTTGCTTTTCTAAATGTAGCAACCATTTGTCATAATACTCATCGTATCGTTTGTTACCATCCGGTTTTATAAGCTGTATTGGTTCAAAATGCCTGAAAGCCTCTTTTGTATCAGAATAGATTTTAGCCCCCAGGCCACTTCCGATTGCCGCACCTACACTTCCATCGCAATTATACAGCTCAACCGGTATATTTAAAATATTTACAAAACACTCAGTAAAAACATCACTCAGGAACATGTTTGTTTTCCCCGCCCTGATGACCTGCGGATGCATTCCATTTTCCCTCATAATATCGAGTCCATACCGGAAAGCAAATGCTATACCCTCCTGGGCAGCACGGAACAAATGTGCCTGACCATGTTTATTCAGGTCAATATTATGAATATGAGAATGGATGATTTTATTGTTTAGCATTCTTTCTGCACCATTGCCGAAAGGTAATATCAATAATCCTTCGCTCCCTGGCTGCACCGATTTTGCAGTATCATTAATTTGCTGGTATGACAATGACCCTCCAGCTATATTTTTAATCCACCGGTTCAGAATACCTGTACCATTTATGCAAAGTAAAACACCCAGTCTTTTTTGTTCTTTAGTATAATTGACATGGGCAAAAGTGTTCACCCTTGATTCATTATCGTAAGTAAGTTGATCACTTACCCCATAAATAACACCAGAAGTGCCTGCTGTTGCAGCAACTTCACCGGGCTCGAATACATTAAGTGATAAAGCATTGTTAGGCTGATCTCCGGCCTTATACGTAACCGGTATCCCTTCTTTTAATGATAATGCCACAGCTACATTTTTTGACACCTTCCCATGCTCCGCAAAAACATCTCTGAGAGGGGGAATTAAAGAATGGCTGAAACCATAGTATGTAAAAACATCTTTTGATAATTCATTTTCCTTAAAATCCCAGAATACACCTTCTGACAAAGAAGAAATACTTGTCGTGATCTCCCCTGTCAGTTTCATTGAAATAAAGTCACCGGGAAGCATTATTTTATTTACTCTCGCATATATGTCCGGTTCGTTAGCCTTTACCCATGCCAGTTTTGAAGCAGTGAAATTTCCCGGAGAATTCAGCAGGTGCAGCAAACATTTTTCCCGGCCAATATCTTCAAATGCCTTATCACCTGTTTCAACCGCCCGGCTATCACACCAAATAATACTGTTGCGTAAGGCTTTTTGATCCTTATCGACCATCACCAAACCATGCATCTGGTAGGCGATTCCAATTGCAACGATATCGTTAGGATTATACCTGCGTTGAGCATGCAGCTTAAGTATAACAAGTTGCACATGCTCCCACCATGTATCAGCCGATTGTTCAGCCCAACCTTGTTTTGGTGCTATGATTTCTGATTCTGTTTCAGGGTATTGCGCTGCAGCAATGTACTGTCCTGTTGCGGCATCCACCACAGATGCTTTTATAGAAGAAGTTCCAATATCTAATCCAAGCAATAACATTGATACTATTTTGTTTCGCTTTTAAGTTACTGATTAAAAAATAAAAAATGGAGGGATGAAAGAATTCACCCCTCCTGACGATTGCTATATAAGAACTGCCTATTTGAGACTCCGGATATCATTTTACTATTTTTGTATTTACTGTTCTTCAAATGTTGTTATGCTATTCGCAGGCAGCAAATAGCTAAAAGTATTGCCCGAAACATTAATTATTGTTCCCTGTTCCACATTCTTAGACCCTGTGGTTACATAGGGAATCACTTGTGTTAAAACAGCATCCTGAATTGAAATTTTCTGCATTACATTATTAGCTCCCGTATTAATTGCAACTACTATTTTCTTAGTCCCGTTTTTGTATGCTGAAATTAGTACGTCTGCCCTGCTGTTAACAGAAGACCCTAAACGGACTGAGCCCGGCTTAACGAAACGGGCAAAATGAGACATAACAAACCCTCTTTTTGTAATCATTCCATCCTGGCCTATAGGACCATAAAACCTCTTACCGTACCACCAGATATAGGCGCTGAAATTGGCCCTGGTTAAACACTCATGGATTTCAATAGCTGTATTAATGTTTGCGGTATAATGAATGTTAGTATCCAGATGTTCCGTCATCCATACTTCTTTGTTTAATGCTTTAGCTGTTGCATTTTCTACAATACCGCCGCCGTAAATATGTGTGCCCGCTATATCAAGGTTGGCAACAGCACCTGCATCATTTAATATCGTATTGACGTATGTTTGATTATTATTAACCAGTTCGGGAGCCATAAGTTTTGTTGCAGTAATTGCTCCACCGTGGTTCTTTATAAAATCCCGCATTTCAGTTGCCGTCCATACACAGCTTTCATAGTTCGGTTCCCAGTCTGGTTCATTTTGTACGGAAACAGCTTCTAAAGGTGCCCCGTTTGCTGCCATGTATAAGGCAAAATCATTCAGGTATTTTGCATAGGCTGCTGCACTATCAGGTATCAGTTTTCCAGCAATAATATTCCCATTGGTTTTCATTGCTGCCGGAGGGCTCCATGGACTCGCAAATACTTTTGCCCCACGTTGAATAGCCCATTTGGCATGGTTTAATTCCGTTGCCCTCCATGCACCATCCGATGCAATCCTGATTCGCAAAATAGTTAACCCAACCTGCCCGTTGCCGGAGCCGAACAACCTGTCAAATTCTTCGGCAGTATAGGCAGAAGTGTTTGGCGGGTTAAAAACAGTAGCACAACCAAAACCACGAATTGTTTGGTGTGTTTCACCCGCCTTAATAGTAACTTCTGCATTTACAGTTGGTGCCGGGG
>CAZTKV010000006.1:8058-9870 GCA_964614285.1 uncultured Chitinophaga sp.
CCTCATCAACTATTGCAATCTGGCCTTCATAAACTGTCTTTTATTAGCCCAGGTAATTCAAACAAATAAAAACTGACAAAAAAGGAATCACCCTTCTTTTAAATGAAGACCACCCTATCACTATGTTAAAAAAAAATTGCATGAACGTATACAGAGGAAATAAAAAATAAAAAAATTAATATTTTTTAATTGAGAGGGGCTTACAGCCCCTCTCAATTAAGCAAGTATCATAATAATGAAGCATGATTATTAATAACCCGGGTTTTGATAAGCCGCTTTTTCTTCTGGTGTCATTTCCATCCCGTCAAGCTGGCCCTGTGGAATAGGACGGAGATAATGTCTTGGTTCGATTGTACGGGTAAATGTTTGCGGAGTATGGGCACCATATGTTGCAGCACAAATTGTGTATGAGCCTGCAAGCTCATTCCACTTTTGAGTACGAACTAAATCGAACCAACGATGACCTTCGCCGAAATATTCCCTGGAACGTTCTGCCAGTATATAGTTAACATCTATTATTGCGGGTGTAGCAGCCGTCATTGCAGCACTATTATCAGCAACAAATGCAGCATTATTTTTATTAGAGAATTTCCATTTACCTGCTCTTGCACGGATCACATTAACCAGGTCCCGGGCAGTTTTACCGGCTACTGTGGTGGCACCTTTTACAGCTGCTTCTGCAGCGATAAGATAAAGCTCAGAGAATTTGGCAATTTTAAAGGGGCGGGTACTTGGAGCATTAGGCTCTCCCAATCCAACACTTCCGGTACGATATACCCCCATCTTCCAGAGATTAGGAAATACAATCCTGCTTATTCCACTTGGAGCGATCACAAAATCGGCACGACCAGGTAACATACCGGCACCAACGTTACTATATGATTTTCCCGGAAAATTTGCCCCGGTTGAATATGTTATACCAGCAGCTTGCGAATCATACTCCAGGAAGCTCAGAATTGGATCACCCGGAACAACGGGCAAATCGTTAGCGTTGTAAAGTGTTGCATTTGTGGTTCCACCCTTGGGCCAGTTACCCCTGAAAACAGTAGCAAATGTACCATCGTACCGGGAATCCAGTGTTTTTTCAGCAAAAGTGTTTGTAAATACTTCGATAGGAGGAGCCATCCTTGTATACGGACGTCCTAAACCTTGAGCTGCTTCACGCTGAACAGAACTGACACCACTACCTGTTCCATTAGAATTTGGAGCACTTCTGATTACTGTATAGTTCCAGGTCACCATCCAAACGGCAGAGTTTCTGCCACCACCTAGTTCACTTTGAAAACCCGTGAGAGGAGCTCCATTATAAAATTCACTTTCCTGCGTATGGTCAGCATACAAAAGCATTTCTTTATTACGATCATTGCCACCAACGTGTACGTCATAAAAAGTATTCTCTAAGCCAAAAGGACCAGGATTGTCAATAGCTTCTACTGCTACATCATAAGCCTTTTGGAAATACCATGCTGCATCATGACCATCCGGGTCAGTTCTTGTTGTTAATGGATAAGTAGGAATGTTGTTCGGATTTTGCAGCCACCAGGCATATGTTAAATAGGCTTTTGCGAGGTAAAGGCGTGCCAATGTTTTAGTGGCGCCCCCGGTTACTCTTCCCGCAACAGGCAAATCATTTATCGCTGTAATCAAATCGGGGAATATGGCTTTTGTATAAACTTCAGGCACTGTATTACGAACAGATGTTCTCGAAGGAGTGGTATTGAATTTCAATTCCCCCGCCCCCAGGTCCAATGGCACACCGCCAAATGTTTGTACTAACAGAAAATAATCAAAAGCCCGGAAAAACCTGGCTTC
>CAZTKV010000006.1:9970-17963 GCA_964614285.1 uncultured Chitinophaga sp.
AGAACCCCTTTTTCGGTTTTAAAAAAACCAGGCTCATAAATACTGCGTGGCTGTTCTTCCAGAATTTTGTTACATCCTGTAGAAAATAACAGCATAAACAGTGCAGTTACAAAAACAGATTTTATTTGTATATATTTCATATTCGTATGATTTAAAATGTCAGATTAACGCCTACAATATAGTTGCGGGTTGAAGGGGTGTTAAACCCAACAGTAAGTATACGACGCAGATTTTGACTGAGGTTTACTGCCGCATTTTCATTTCCAAACGAGTTGGTTTCCGGATCCAGACCCGATTCCTTATGGAATGGTGAGAACATTACAAACGGGTTTTGTGCGGTAAAGTACATCCGCATATTAATATTGGGGTTTTTTATCAGGCTCCGGCTGAGATCATACCCTAATGTTATGGTACGAATTTTCATAAAGGAACCATCAAAGTAACTCAGGGTGCTGGCATACTTGGGATTATCATTACTAATCGGGCCAGCAGGGTTAGGATACTTTGCTCCTGTATTAGTAGGTGTCCAGTAATCCACGTTTATATTATTTCTGCGACCAGTCAGTAAATTGAGATAGCCGTTTGAACCATGAATGGTACTGAAGAGTATACCGCCACTTCTGTAAATACCAACAATGCCCAGGTCAAAGCCTTTATAAGCAACCCGGGTATTAAAGCCCCCCTGGAAATCGGGGTCAACATCCATAATTTGCCTGTCAGCTGGTCCAATAGCTCTCACCGGTCTGCCATTAGCGTCATAATCACCTGTATAAAGCACCTTAATCATTCCCGCTGTTCCCCCCGGTTCTAAAACATTCAAGTAATTATCAGCGCTATCTTTAGCATCCGTCCAAAGACCGATTTTTTTGTAGTCATAAATGGCATTGATATTATGCCCTACAAACCACCAATTCGCCTCATCCCTGGTTTGTCCTGAAGCAAGCGATACAAGCTTATTGTTGTTAGTATAAAAATTAAGACCAGCTTCCCAGGTCCAACCGTTTACATTGTTGATGATCGTACCGTTCAAACTCAATTCAAATCCTTTGTTCTGCGTTGCACCAATGTTTGCTGTATAACCGCTCACACCAGATGTCGGAGGCAGGCCAAGTCCCAGAAGAATATCTTCAGTTTTTGTAATGTAGTACTCTATGGTACCTGATAATCGGTTTTTCAAGACTGAAAAATCAAGACCAACGTTCCAGGTCTTAGAAAATTCCCAACCTAGATCTACATTTGGCAGTTGTGATACATAAAAACCGGTGCTATAGGTTGATGGACCAAAGTTATAAGGCCGGGTATCTAATCGTCCAAGTGTAGAATATGGGGCGATGGCCTGGTTGGAAGTTTGACCAAAACCGACACGTAGTTTCAAAGTGTTTATGGCATTGATATGCTGCATAAACGATTCTTTAGCGATATTCCATCCAACAGATACGGCAGGATAGGTATGCCACTTCTTTCCGGGCGCCAGTCTCGAAGAACCATCTGAACGCACAGTAGCAGAGATCATATAGCGGTTGTCGTAAGAGTACATTACACGACCCATCGCCGACATCAATCCCCATAACTGGTAGTCCTGGTTGGCCGGGTTTATTACTAGTTGGCCTGCAGCCTGACCCAGGTTATAAAATTGAAACGCATCGGCTGGTATATCCTGTGCCGACATATTTGATCTGTTATATTTATTTTGCTCGGCAGAATAAAGGGCTACTGCGTTCACCGTGTGTTTTCCGCCAAAAGTGCGGTCGTAGGTAAGCAGGTTCTCCAATGTCCAATGATAAGTAAACCTGTTATCAACAGAAGCAGATGATATACTGGCAGGATTGACACTACCAACCCCTTGTCCTGTATAAGCACCATTATTTAATTGTACGTAATCCAACCCAAGATTTACCCTGTATTTCAACCCATCAAGAAACGGTGCTTTCACTTCACTATAAATGGCATTGTAAGATGCAAAACCACGATCCTCATTAAGCCATTGATCATTATCCTTTAATTGCTCCACCACATCTTTCGTAAAAATGAACTGGTCATCAGCCGCCATCCGTATTATTCTTTTCATACTACCATCAGTATTAAACGGAGTGGAAATAGGCGACATGCTTAATGTGTTGTATAGCCCCACCTGGTTTCCCTGGCTTTCATTGTAGTTATTATTAGTGGTAAACCCAAAGCGAAAATACTTACCAACCTGTTGATCAATTGATCCACGTAATGAGTATCGCTTATATTGCTGTGTGGGAATAACACCCTGATTAAGGTAGTAACCCATCCCAAAATTATAGCTGCCTGTTTCAGAACCGCCCGAAAGGCTGACGTTATGATCTGTTACAATTCCGGTTTTGTAAAATAAATCCTGCCAATCTGTATTTATGTCGTTTGACTCATCCTGACCATTGGCGTATTGCCCCCTTGCGGCACGTAGCGCAACAAATTGCGGTCCGTTCATCATGGGGTATTTGGCGAAAACGGATTGTGAACCAACATAAGAACTATAATTTATCCGGGGTTTTCGATACTTGGCTCCTTTATCCGTTGTAATAAGAATAACACCATTGGCACCACGGGAACCGTAAATAGCAGTTGCCGAAGCGTCTTTAAGAATTTCAATGCTCTTAACATCGTTAGGATTGATATCTGCTAAAGATCCTATGAAAGGTATGCCATCAAGAACGATTAAGGGATTGTTATCGGCACTCAGAGAACGTATACCCCTGATACGTATTTGCATGGTAGCTCCCGGCCGGGTTGAAGTTTGCGAAATTTCCACACCAGCTAACCTTCCTTGCAGGGCTTGTGTGACATTGGGTGAAGGGACTTCACGCATTTTATCCCCATTTATCGAAGCTACCGAACCGGTAATGGCTTCTTTTCGTTGGGTACCGTAACCAACCACAATAACTTCTCCCAGTGTTTTATCCGCTGAGGAAAGTGTTACATTTAATGTTGACTGGTTGTTTACTTTAATTTCCCGGCTTGTAAAATCAATTGAAGAAATTACGAGGGTTGCATCTCCGGGAGCAGAGATAAGAAAGTTGCCCTGGTTATCGGTTGTTGTTCCGTTTGTAGTTCCTTTCACTACCACAGAGGCACCCGGCAATGGCTGGCCATCATCTTTGGTGATCTTTCCCCGTACAGTTACATTCTGAGCAAAGGATAGTTGAGATACTGTCAATAATTGCATCAACAGTACTACAACCAATAAAAGAGGTTTAACCCCTGGCCTGCTCGTAAAGAATAGTTTTTTCAGTCTGGCAGTTTTTTTCATAATCTTAATTTTGGCAATTGAATAGTTGTAGATATTTCAGTATAAAGAGCAGCATATCCGCTGATGTACTGAATTGCATCAGCAGAACAAAAGCTTTTACTATTGTGACCGGTTAAGAAGTTTAGAAAGAAAGAATCAAAATACTTAGCGGGAGAATTGCTGTATAACCATGCAATACTTGCAACAACACTTAGTTTATTTAAGCTTATTTTCTTCATACAGCAGTTGAGAAAATTGAACATTTTAGAGTTCAGCAATCGGCTTCTTTGGTAGTTGGCAAAACGAATATAATAGTTTTTTTTAAAATTGCAACCGATTGCAATTTTTTTTTCTAAAAAACCTGCCTTTATTTGTAATATGGCCACGGAACGGGACATTACTATATATGATATAGCCAAACACCTGAGCATCTCTGCCACTACTGTAAGCCGTGGTTTAAAGAATCACCCCACCATAAATAAAAATACCCGCAAAAAAATAGCAGATGCCGCCAGGGAACTAGGCTACCGGTCGAACACTTTTGCCAGTAGCCTCCGGAGTAAAAGAACTCATACTCTTGGAGTGATCGTTCCCCGCCTGAATAGTTATTTTGTATCCTCCGTAATTGCCGGAATGGAGGACGCTGCTAATAAGGAGGGCTATAACCTGATCATCAGTCATTCCCTGGAAAGTGCAGAAAAGGAAATGGCCAATGCGGCCACTATGTATAATAAAAGAGTAGATGGATTGCTGATTTCCCTGGCTTATGATACACAAAACATTGACCACCTGAAACCATTTTTCCGCAAAGGAATTCCCGTAGTTTTTTTTGACAGGACCTACCCGCTTAACGAAAGTATTTCCATTGTAATTGACAATACAAAAGCTGCTTACGAAGTCACAAAACACTTGCTGGAACAGGGTTGCAAGAGGATTATGCATCTTGGGGGCAATATGCTCCGGAATGTATATACAGACAGATTAAAAGGATACAAACAGGCACTTCGTGACCATAAGATATCCTTCGATGAAAAGCTGGTATGGATCAGTAAACTGAATGAAGAAGCCGGTACCCATGCAGCTGAACAAATACTAAAACTGAAAGCCAAAGAACGACCAGATGCGGTATTTGCTGCTAATGATACAGCCGCTGTTTACTGTATGATAAAGCTGAAAGCAGCAGGCATACAAATACCCCGCGATATTGCATTTGCAGGCTTCAACAACGAACCCATCAGTAAAGTAGTGGAACCAAACCTGACCACAGTTAACTACTCCGGCTACAGCGTTGGAGAGGCTGCAGTAATTAATATGATTAACCATCTTAATGGCATTTCTGACATCAGGACTACTAACACTATTATATTACGTTCTGACCTTATAATCCGTGAATCATCCCTCAAAAACAAATCTTTGTAATTAAAATTTTTTTGCGATTTTTATGCAACCGATTGCAGCATGAAACCCAAAAAAGACATAACCATCTACGATATTGCGCAAAAGCTTGACCTTTCTTCCGCAACAGTTAGCCGTGCCCTCCAGGACCATCCCGCTATCAATAAAAATACACGAAAGAAGATACAGGATGCTGCTAAAGAACTGGGGTACCGGCATAATACATTTGCCAGCAGTCTCAGAAAACAAAAGACAAATACCATCGGCGTTATTGTTCATGAGTTGAACAGTAACTTCATAACCTCTGTATTGGCCGGAATAGAAAAAGTAACTACTGAAGCCGGTTACGATCTTATCATTGCCCACTCTTCTGAAAGCTTTGAGAAAGAAGCTGCCAATGCGCTCAACCTTTTTCATAAAAGAGTAGATGGACTGATCGCTTCATTAGCATTTAATACAAAAGGGCTGGATCATTATAAGTTTTATGAAGAAAAAGGGATTCCCCTGATATTCTTTGACCGGGTAGAAGAAAACAGCGACAGTACTAAAGTTATCATTGACAATTATAAATGCGGCTACCAGGCTACCCAGCATCTTATTGAGCAGGGATGCAAAAAAATAGTGCTGGTAACGGCTAACCTGAAGCGTAACGTATACTCGCAGCGTCACAAAGGATATACCGATGCTTTATATGATAATAATATACCTTACGAAAAGGACAGGGTACTGATAAAAGATCTTAGTGAGCAATGTGGCGTGGAAGCAGCTCTCCAGATACTTAAAATGAAACCGCTTCCTGATGGTGCTTTTATTACCAATGACTTTTCCGCAGCTGTATGTATGCGTACGTTAAAAGAACACGGAATACGGATACCTGAGGATATTGCTGTGGTAGGCTTCAATAATGATGCAATAAGCAAGCTTATTGAACCGCAAATGACCACAATAGATTACCCTGGTATGGATATGGGTGAAATAGCAGCGAGGAACCTGATCAATCATTTAAAAGGAATCTCAAACATAAAGCATACCAATACTATTGTAGTTCGCTCCGACCTTATTATAAGAAAATCATCAGTGAGAAAATAAAATTATTTACCTGGCAGCTTGTCAAAATGAAGAAAATAGGTTTGATATTTTATACTGTACTTTCCTTCGCATATGCGAAAGCCGAAAACGGTTATGACTTATGGTTACGATATACAAAAATCAACAACTCCGCTCTGTTAAGCCAGTATAATAGGCAAATTGTTTCCCCTGCTGTGACAGGTCAATCGCAAACTATCACTATAATAAAAGATGAATTAAACAGGGCCTTCGCGGGTCTGACAGGAAAGAATTATACAATCTTATCATCTCCTTCCAAAAGTTCTGCACTGGTAATTTCCAAAGCTGCCGTTAGTGCTTTTATCACAAAAGAAGAACTACTCAAGGTTGGCAGTGAGGGGTATATCATTAAAAGCAGGCCGGGTTCCACTATAATCACAGGAAATACAGATACAGGAGTATTGTATGGTGTCTTTCACTTTCTGCGCCTGATGCAAATGCATAAAGATATCAGTAATCTAAATATTGCCTCAGCCCCAAAACTTAAGTTGAGATTGCTGAATCACTGGGATAACCTGAACCGTACTGTAGAAAGAGGATATGCCGGTTTCTCCATATGGAACTGGCATACATTACCCGGTTATATTGATCAGCGATATATTGATTACGCCAGGGCAAATGCATCAATCGGCATAAATGGTACAGTACTTACCAATGTAAATGCAAACGCAACGGTATTGACTAGACCCTACTTAGAAAAAGTAAAAGCACTCGCTGATATATTTCGTCCTTATGGTATAAAAGCATTTCTTACGGCCCGGTTCAGTGCTCCTATTGAGATAGGCAAATTAAAGACTGCTGATCCTTTAAATGAAGAAGTGCAGCAATGGTGGAAACAAAAAGTGCAAGAAATCTATTCCCTTATTCCCGATTTTGGTGGTTTTTTAGTGAAAGCTAACAGCGAAGGGCAACCTGGACCGCAGGATTACAAACGTACACATGCAGACGGGGCTAATATGCTGGCCGATGCAGTGTCTCCTTTCAATGGCATTATAATATGGAGAGCTTTTGTTTATGCAGCAGAGAACCCGGTTGACAGGCATAAACAAGCTTATGATGATTTTGTTCCCTTAGATGGAAAATTCCGGGATAATGTAATGGTGCAGGTAAAAAATGGTGCAATAGATTTTATGCCGAGAGAACCCTTTCATCCTTTGTTTGGGGCAATGCCGAAAACACCACTGATGATGGAATTCCAGGTAACCCAGGAATACCTGGGACAAGGAACAAATCTTGTGTACCTGGCTCCTTTGTTTAAAGAGGTTTTAGAAAGTGATACGTACTGCAGGGGAAAAAGAAGTTTCGTGGCAAAAGTGATTGATGGCAGTATTGATAACCATGTATTGAATGGTATGGCTGGTGTGGCTAATATTGGTAATGATATAAACTGGTGTGGTCACCCTTTTGCCCAGGCCAACTGGTTTGCCTTGGGTCGGCTGGCATGGGATTATGCTCTGTCAAGCGAACAAATAGCAGATGAATGGCTGCGAATGACTTACAGTAATAATTCTTCATTTCTCGCTATAACTTCAAAGCTGATGATGCACAGCCGAGATATCATGGTACAATATTCAAATCCTATTGGCCTGCACCATATAATGGGCACGGGGCATCATTATGGACCAGCTCCATGGGTAAGCAACCTGAATCGTCCCGAATGGAACCCTGTATACTACCACAAAGCTGATAGCGCCGGGATAGGTTTCAACAGAACAACCAGCGGCAGTAATGCCATTGCCCAATATTTTCCTGAGGTAAGAAAACTATGGGAAGACATTACTACTTGCGAGGAAAAAAACTTACTATGGTTTCATCATGTTTCCTGGAACCACAAAATGAAAAGCGGAAGAACTTTGTGGGAAGAGCTATGCTACCATTATTATACCGGGGCTGAACAAGTAAAGCAAATGCAGCAAACATGGAAGCAAGTAAAACCCTTTGTTGATAAAGAAAGATTTGAACAGGTAATCCAATTACTGGCCATACAACACAGTGAAGCTGTCTGGTGGCGAAATGCCTGTCTTCTTTATTTTCAAACATTCAGCAGACAGGCCATACCAGCAAAATATGAACAACCGGATAAACCGCTGGATTATTATAAAAATCTCCGGTTCCCTTACGCACCCGGTAATTAAATCATTAAACTTACAAGCAGATAAATATCAGACATATGAAGAAAGTAGCTATAGTAACAGGTGGTGGTTCAGGGCTTGGATTTGCCATTGCAGAGCGGTTTAC
>CAZTKV010000006.1:18063-26789 GCA_964614285.1 uncultured Chitinophaga sp.
ATGACAGCAAAAGCATTGGATAGTGATCCGGAGCGAAAAGCAAAAGTATTTGGAAGAACACCAATGGGGCATATGGGGCAGCCATCTGACATAGGTGATGCAGCATATTTCCTGGCCAGTGACGCAGCAAAGTACATTACCGGCATTGTACTTCCTGTTGATGGAGGAAACAGCATTGGATTTTGATCTCTTAGAAAAGCGCAGTACTTCTATGATACTTGTAATATAATATCCGGGTGTGCCCGGGATAATATTACTTATTTGATTTATCATTTAACAGCACTCGCATGGCTATACGTTATTTTCATATATTTTTTTTATTCCTGCTTTTCAGGTTAACACAAGTATCAGCACAAAATATTGTTACTAATTATGGAAATAATTCATTTGACATCAGTGATGCAGTAATTTATGTTGACAATAATGAAACTGAATTGGTCAAAAAAGCCGCCACCCTGTTACAACAGGATATGGAAATGGTAACTGGTAAAAAAAACCTGATCAGCAACAGCAATACTATTACTGGTAAAACAGTCATTATCATTGGTACTCTTCAGCGATCCGCTTACCTCAGGCAATTGCAGGTACAAAAACGGATCAGTATTAATTCTCTGGCAAATAAATGGGAAGCTTACCAGATTCAAACCCTCAAAAATCCATTCAAAGGAGTCGAGAAAGTATTGCTGATCAGCGGCAGCGACAGAAGGGGTGCCGCATTTGGAGTTTTTGAATTATCAAAGCAAATAGGCGTATCGCCATGGTATTGGTGGGCTGATGTGCCTGTACAAAAGAAAACAGCCATCTATATCAAACAAAACAGTTTCATTAGTGATGCACCAAAAGTAAAATATCGTGGCATTTTTATTAATGATGAAGCCCCTGCTCTTTCCAACTGGAGTAAAGAAAAATTTGGCGGCTTTAACCATACATTTTATTCAAAAGTTTTCGAACTGATGCTGCGGCTTAAAGCTAATTACCTGTGGCCTGCCATGTGGGGTAACGCTTTTTATGATGATGACTCTTTG
The DNA here is from genome assembly GCA_964614285.1 of uncultured Chitinophaga sp. Taxonomy (GTDB): domain Bacteria; phylum Bacteroidota; class Bacteroidia; order Chitinophagales; family Chitinophagaceae; genus JJ008. The sequence continues at coordinate 19,089 of CAZTKV010000006.1, forward strand.
AATGTAAAAACAGCTGATGATTATGGAATAGTTATTGGTACCTCACACCATGAACCCTTAATGCGGGCACATGATGAATGGCGGCGCTATGGAAAAAAACAGAAATGGAATTATGACAGTACGGAAGCCGGCTTAAAAGAATTTTGGAAGGGGGGTATGAAGCGGGCATGGAATGAAAAAATTGTAAGCCTTGGCATGAGGGGCGATGGAGATGAACCTATGAGTCGTGAAACTGCGACTGCACTACTCGAACGGATTGTAAAAGATCAGCGCCAGCTAATTGAAGATGTAACTGGCAAGCCGGCAGAACAGACACCTCAACTTTGGGCCTTGTACAAGGAAGTACAGGATTATTATGATAAAGGGATGAGAGTGCCTGATGATGTAACGCTGCTGCTATGTGATGACAATTGGGGTAATATCCGAAAACTACCCCGTTTGGATGAAAAACCAAGAAAAGGTGGCTATGGCATTTACTACCACTTTGATTATGTAGGAGGTCCCAGAAATTATAAGTGGGTAAATACTAATCCCCTTCCCCGCATCTGGGAACAAATGCACCTGGCATGGCAATACAATGCAAGAGAGATATGGATAGTAAATGTGGGTGATATTAAACCAATGGAATTTCCTATTTCTTTCTTTCTCGATTATGCCTGGAATCCTGAAAAGATCAGGGCTGATGATCTGCAGTCTTATACAGAAAAATGGAGTGCTGGTCAATTTGGCAATCAATACGCTAAAGAGATTGCTGATATTATTGCCAAATATTCAAAATATAATGGCAGAAGAAAGCCTGAATTACTGAATACTAATACGTACAGCCTGAATGATAATACATATAACCTTGAAATGCATTCCGAGTTTGACCTGGTTGTCAGAGAATATAACTCTTTACTCAGCAGAGCCGAAAGAATAGAAAAACAACTACCCGCAGAATACAGAGATGCTTTTTTCCAACTGGTATTGCACCCGGTAAAAGCCTGTGCGAATCTGAATGAAATGTACTATTGTGCCGCAATGAATAATGAAATTTATAAACGGCGCCTGGCACTGGCAAATAAATATGCTGATAAAACCAAAGAACTTTACAAAAAAGATTCTTTGATTACACTTGAATATCACCAGTTGAATAATGGCAAGTGGAATCATATGATGAGCCAGACGCATATAGGATATACCTACTGGCAACAGCCACAGAAGCAAGTTATGCCGGCCATAAAATATTTGCCTGCAGATTCTGTTACTCCCTACGCAGAAGACTGGGTTAAAGCAGTAGTCAGAAAAGCAGATTTTCCGGGAAATCTGAAAAGGAATGCATTCTACGAACAGATGCGCCTTGTTTCTATAGAAGCAGCCCACTTTACTAAAGCTATTAATACAAATGGTATAAACTGGAAAGTATTACCTGATCATGGCAGGACAGGTGATGCGATCACCCCCTTTCCTGTTACAGCGAAGCAGCAAAAGGCAGGCGGCAATGCTCCGCATCTTCAATATGAAGTGTATACTTACAGCAGTGGTGAATTTAAAATAAATACTTATTTCTCCCCCACCCTGAATTTTCATAATACGCCACAAGGGCTACAATATGCTATATCTGTTGATGAAGAAGCACCACAAATTATCAGCATCAACAATGAAGACAAAACAACCGGTAGCGGTATCTGGAACAAATGGGTGTCAGAAAATATCATTATCAGAACAACTAATCATAAAATACTAAACCCGGGAAAGCATACAATCAAATACTGGATGATCGACCCGGGTGTAGTAATACAGAAACTGGTATTAGATTTTGGCGGAGTGAGACCCAGCTATCTCGGTCCTGCAGAAACAATAGTAAATAACCTTAATAACATAAAAAGATGAAACGAAAACTTGTCATAACTGCTGCTTCAGTGTTATCTGTTCTTATATTTAGCTGTAACAACAGAAGTAAAGAAAATAAACCGGATCTGGATAGTGAATCAAAAACAGCGCCGAAAAAAGAGTATTTATCACAGCCTCTTGTCTCACATATATATACAGCCGATCCTTCCGCACATGTATTTAATGGCCGTATTTATATCTACCCTTCTCATGATACTGCAACAGGTACACCGGAAGATGACCTGGGAAGCCATTTCAATATGATGGATTATCATATTCTTTCAATGGATTCAATAGGAGGACCTGTTACAGATCACGGCATAGCATTGCATATTAAAGATGTTCCCTGGGCTGGCCGGCAGATGTGGGCCCCCGATGCAGCGTTTGCCAACGGAAAATATTATCTCTATTTCCCGGTAAAGAATAAACAGGATGTCTTTCAAATTGGCGTGGCGGTTAGTGATAAACCTGAAGGACCTTTCACCGCTGAAAAGGAACCAATCAAAAAAAGCTACAGTATTGACCCAGCTGTATTCAAAGATGATGATGGGTCTTACTATATGTATTTTGGTGGCATATGGGGTGGCCAGTTGCAAAAATGGAATAACAACAAATACGATTCTGCTGCCGGGAACCGCAAGCCGGAAGAAGCGGCTGTTCTGCCAAGAATAGCTAAACTGGGCAATGACATGAAGAGCTTCACAGAGGAGGTAAAAGAAGTAAAAATTCTTGACAAAGATGGAAAAGCATTTACTGAAAAGAATAACGACAAAAGGTTCTTTGAAGCCGCATGGGTTTTTAAAAAAGATGGAAAATATTATTTTACTTACTCCACCGGGGATACTCATTTCCTGTGCTATGCCACCGGAAACAATCCTTATGGACCCTTTACTTACGGGGGTGTTATACTGAACCCAGTTGACGGATGGACCAACCATCATTCTATAATACAATTCAAAGATAAGTGGTACCTTTTTTATCATGATGTGCAGCTAAGTGGCAAAACACATTTACGAAATGTGAAAGTAACAGAATTGAAGTTTAATACAGATGGAACAATACAGACTATAACTGCTCAAAATAAATCACTATGAAAAAAATGATTTGCCTTATAGCAATAACTATATCAATAATCACCCACTCACAGGATTATAAGTCTTTTCCCATGTGGAATCCATCCTTACCTATTGAGCAGCGGGTTCATGATGTGGTTAGCCGTTTAACTTTGGAAGAAAAAGTGGCACAAATGCTGAATGCAACTCCGGCAGTACCACGACTTGGTATACCCGCCTATGACTGGTGGAATGAAGTACTGCATGGTGTGGCAAGAACTCCTTTTAAAGTAACCTCTTTTCCGCAGGCCATTGGAATGGCAGCCACCTGGGATACAATGTCCATGTATCGTATGGCGGATTATTCAGCGCTGGAAGGAAGAGCGATTCATAACAAAGCAATTGAACTCGGAAGGACCAAAGAAAGATATCTTGGTCTGACTTATTGGACTCCAAATATTAATATTTTTCGTGACCCAAGATGGGGTCGCGGACAGGAAACCTATGGGGAAGATCCTTTTCTCACCGCTATGCTTGCAAAGGCATTTGTAAGAGGCTTGCAGGGCGAAGATCCAAAGTACCTTAAAGCAGCTGCCTGTGCCAAACACTTTGCCGTGCATAGCGGACCTGAGCCTTCCAGGCATTCTGATAATTTCAATCCTACAGCATATGATTTATGGGATACGTATTTACCTGCATTTAAAGAATTAATTGTAAATGCGAATGTTGCAGGAGTGATGTGTGCCTACAATGCAGTAAACACACAACCCTGCTGCGCCAGTGATTTGCTAATGAATGATATTTTACGGAAGCAATGGAAGTTTACCGGTTATGTAACAAGTGACTGCTGGGCCATTGATGACTTCTTTCGTTATCATAAAACGCATCGGGATGCCACCGCATCCGCTATTGATGCTGTTATGCACGGAACAGATGTAGAATGCGGTCAAACAGTTTACAAAACCCTGCTCGATGCAGTAAAGAACGGATTAATAAAAGAGGAACAATTAGATGTTTCACTGAAGAGATTATTTACCATTCGTTATCGGCTGGGCATGTTCGATCCTCCTTCTATGGTGAAATATGCACAAACCCCCTCATCAGTTTTGGAAAGACCGGAACATAAAGCCCATGCCTTGAAGATGGCCCAACAATCTATTGTACTTCTCCGAAATGAGAATAATGTATTACCCCTGAACAAAAAAATCAAAAAAGTAGCTGTATTGGGCCCTAATGCTAACAACAAAATTTCTGTGCTTGGTAATTACAATGGTATTCCTTCCCGTATTGTTTCTGTTTTAGATGGTATAAAAGAAAAACTGGGTGATAATACAGAAGTATTCTATGAGAAAGCTGTGAATTTTACCAATGATACTCTTATGGTGTTTAGCAAAATCAGCAGTCGTTATAGTTACGAAGGCAAACCAGGGGTAAAGGCAGAATACTTCAATAATGAAAAGCTTGAGGGGACTCCTGCTGTTATCCAAATGGAAAATGATATTGATCACTATTGGGCTGAGGGGCAGACCCCTGCCAATGGTATAGGGGCCATTCACTACTCTGCCCGCTATACAACCATGCTAAAGGCCGATAAGACTGAAACCATGAATTTTGAAATTGAAGGCGATGACGGATACCGCCTTTACATCAACGATTCATTGCTGGTCAATTCCTGGTTGAGAAACCGCTGGGGTGCCAAGCAATTTACTTACCTGGTTCAGCAGGGTGAACAATACAAAATTGTAGTAGAGTTTTATCAGAATGAAGGCAATGCTTCCATTAAACTCAAATCAGGCAATTATGTAAAAACTGATTTCGCTGCTTTGTCTCAAAAACTGAAGGATGTTGATGCCATCATATTTGCCGGTGGTATTTCGCCTCAACTGGAAGGAGAAGAAATGCCGGTAAATTTCCCGGGTTTTAATGGAGGTGACAGAACAAGTATTCTTTTGCCCGCTGTACAAACCGAATTACTAAAAATGCTGAAAGCAACCGGTAAACCCGTTGTATTTGTGATGATGACCGGTAGCGCCATCGCCATACCATGGGAAAGTGAAAACATTCCAGGTATTATCAACGCATGGTATGGCGGACAAAGTGCCGGAACAGCCTTAGCAGATGTATTATTTGGAGATTATAACCCGGCTGGTCGCTTACCCGTTACATTTTATAAAAGCGACAGCGACCTCCCGTCTTTTATGAGTTATGATATGACAGGCAGAACCTACCGTTATTTTAAAGGAGAAGCATTATATCCGTTTGGGTATGGGCTTAGTTATACCAGTTTTACTTACAGCAATTTGCAGACTGTAACTCAATTAAAGAAAGGAAGAAATTTAAAAATATCTGTCACTGTAAAAAATATTGGCAAAAGGGATGGCGAGGAAGTGGTACAGTTGTACCTATCTCATCAGCATATAAACAGCAGAGCTCCTGAAAAGGCATTAAAAGGTTTTAAACGCATATCGCTGAGAGCAGGCGAAAGCAAAACATTGTACTTGAACCTGACACCAGAACAGCTTTCACTAGTAGATGATAATGGCAAAACCTTTCAGCCCTCCGGTAAAATACAAGTGAGTGTTGGTGGAGGGCAGCCGGGTGTAAAAAATGAAACGACCAGTAATGTGGTGAGCAGGAGGCTGACAGTTTTGTAACAGTATATCTTATTGAAAAATTAGCAGGATACTACAGTGCAAGTTGAACACTATCTTTAAAAAATGAAAAAGTATAAGGCATTTTTATTCGACCTGAACGGAACAATGATTGATGACATGCACTATCATATTAATGCCTGGCATAAGTTACTCAATGGAATGGGTGCTTCTATCACTTTGGAAGAAACAAAACAGCAGTGCTATGGCAAAAATCATGAACTGCTGGAAAGAGTTTTTCCGGTCAGGTTTACAGAAGAAGAAAAACAAGTAATCAGCATTGAAAAAGAGAAAGCATACCAGGAAGGTTTCAGACCTCATCTGAAACTACTCGACGGACTTGATCAGTTTCTGGAGAAAGCATATCGGGGAAATATAAAAATGGCGATAGGTTCAGCAGCCATTACGATGAATATAGATTTTGTACTTGAGGGGCTGAAGTTGCAAAAATACTTTAGTGTTATTGTGGGTGCAGATGATGTGACCAAAAGTAAACCTCACCCGGAAACCTATTTGAAATGTGCTGCGCAGTTAAATATAGCACCTGGTGATTGCCTGGTTTTTGAAGATTCACCTAAGGGAACTGAAGCAGCACTGAATGCGGGTATGGATTGTGTTGTTATTACCAGCATGCATCATCCCGAAGAATTTGACCCTGTAAATATCATCCGGTTTGTACCTGACTTTACCGGTTTATTCGAGCATATTAAAAACATCTCGCAAACTGCATGACAGACAAATATGTGATAGGAGCCGATTTTGGGACCGATTCTGTTCGTACAGTGATCATTAATGCAATGAATGGTGCTGAACTGGCCTCAGCTGTCTGCTATTATTCCCGCTGGAAGGCTGGCTTATATTGTAATGCCGCTGCCAACCAGTTTCGTCAGCATCCCCTCGACTATCTTGAAAGTATTGAAACCACAATTAAAGAATGTATCCGGCAGGTAAGCAAAAAAATTGCAGAAAATATCGTTGCTATTTCAATTGATACTACCGGTTCCACACCTGTGGCCGTAGATAAAACAGGTACGCCATTATGTATGCTGACCGGAATGGAGGATAATGAAAATGCTATGTTCATATTATGGAAAGACCATACGTCAGTGGAGGAAGCGGCAGCCATCAATGCACATGCAGCAAAATTTGATACTAACTACCTGCAATTTGTTGGGGGTATTTACAGCAGCGAATGGTTCTGGGCCAAACTGCTGCATATTTTAAAAGAAGATAATCAGGTAAGAAAACATATTTACACATTTGTAGAACATTGCGACTGGCTTCCATTTGTGCTTACAGGTGGTACAGATGCCTCACAAATAAAAAGAGGTGTTTGCAGTGCCGGACATAAAGCATTATGGGCTGAAGAATTTGGAGGATTGCCCCCGGATGATTTCTTTGCATCGCTGCACCCTTTGCTAAAAGGATTTACGCAGTGTTTGTTTAAACAAACCTACACAGCTGATAAAGCAGCAGGTATTATTTCAGCAGAATGGGCTGCTAAACTGGGGTTACCGGGAAAAGTGATCATTGGCATAGGTGCTTTCGATTGTCATATGGGTGCTGTAGGAGGACAGATTGAACCTTATTATTTAAGCCGAATTGTGGGCACATCCACCTGTGACATCATGGTGGCGCCATTAGAGGACATGAAAGGTAAACTGGTGAAAGGTATTTGCGGACAGGTGAATGGCTCTGTCATTCCCGGTATGATGGGTATGGAAGCAGGACAGAGTGCTTTTGGAGATGCTTTTGCCTGGTTTAAGAATCTGATCAGTTGGCCGGTGATACAATTTATCAAAAACGAAAAAGAACAGGAATTAATTACCGGCAATCTCATAACAGCATTAAGTAAAGAAGCTGGCGCATTACCATTACATCTAACTGATGTATTAGCAGTAGACTGGCTCAATGGTCGTCGCACACCTGATGCAGATCAATTGTTAAAAGGCGCATTCACTAATATCAACTTAGGTACACAAGCACCTCATATGTTCAAGGCATTAGCAGAAGCCACTTGTTTTGGCAGCAAGGCTATCGTAGATCGTTTTATTAGTGAAGGTATCCCTGTAAATGGCATCATTGCGTTAGGAGGTGTTGCTAAAAAATCACCTTATATCATGCAG
>CAZTKV010000006.1:26889-31189 GCA_964614285.1 uncultured Chitinophaga sp.
GGTACCACCCACGCCGATTACACAACAGCCAGTATTCCCTGTGCCCCACCGATGAGTGATGAAATGATTAGCGGAAATTATGAATACGAAACAGGCTTTCAGATTATCAATTGCTTCAGGGATAAACAACTTGATCATACAAAAACAGAAATGATGATGATTGGCAGTCATGCACCCTTTACCTGGGGAATAACTGCCGGAAAAGCTGTTCACAACAGTGCTGTGCTCGAATACATTGCCCATATGGCTTTTATTACAGAGCAGGTAAATAATGACACCCCTGGCTTAAAAGAAGCTTTGATAAAAAAACATTATCAGCGAAAACATGGATCTGGCAGTTATTATGGTCAGTAATCAGCAAATTTTAAATCGGAATCAACAAGGTTTAAATAGTAAAAAATTATTTATGAAATACTTAGGATCGATAATTCTGCTTGCGCTGACTCTTTATTCGTGCAAAAACGGGAAAAAGAAACAAGCTGAAACTGGCAGGGTCTTTTTTACAGAAAGACTATTTGGTGAATTTGAAAACAGGCCTGTAAAAGAATATTCGCTTACCAACGTCAATGGGATGGAGGTTAGCGTCATTAATTATGGCGGAGCGATTACTAAAATTATTACACCAGACCGTGACGGAAATATGGAAGATGTGGTAACGGGATTTGAAACACTGACTGGTTTTTTACAGAAAGAGAACCCCTATTTCGGAGCATTAATTGGCCGTTACGGGAACAGGATCGCTGCTGCAAAATTTACACTTGATGGAAAAGAATATATGCTGGCAGCAAATAACAATGGAAATTCATTGCATGGTGGAATTAAAGGTTATGATAAAGTATTTTGGAATATTGAAAAGATGCCTGGCGACAGCAGTCTGAGACTAAGTTACCTTAGTAAAGATGGTGAGGAAGGATATCCTGGTAATTTAAGCATAACTGTTATATATACACTTACTGCTGATAATGCATTTAAAATCGACTACACTGCTACAACGGATAAAGCCACACCAGTAAACCTTACCAGTCATGCTTATTTTAATTTATCAGCCTGGAAAGATTCAACGATTTTAAATCATGAATTACAGCTGAATGCAAATGCATTTACACCTGTGGATGATAAACTGATACCAACCGGTGAGGTAAAAGAAGTAACCGGGACGCCAATGGATTTTACAACATTTAAAAAGATCGGTCGTGATATTGAAAGCGTAGCGGGTGGCTATGATCACAACTGGATATTGAATAAAAAGGAAAATGAACTCAGTCTCGCTGCTTCTCTTTATGATGCTGTAACTGGCCGCAAAATGGAAGTGTGGACCACCGAACCGGGCATTCAATTCTACAGTGGTAATTTCCTGGATGGAGCACTCACGAATACCAAAGATGGAAAGAAATATATAAAACACGGGGCACTTTGCCTGGAAACACAACACTACCCCAATAGTCCGAATGCTTCTCAGTTCCCATCCACGATAGTTAAGCCGGGAGAAACTTACAGGCAAATATGTATTTACAAATTTTCAATCAGGTAACCTTTAAAAAATGATCATGAATAAGAGTATTCTGGTTTTGTCATTATTGATTACTGGCACAGCATTCAGCCAGGAAAAGGATTATGCTGTCAGGGAGATCGATTTTACTAAAGTGCATTTAACAGATAAATTCTGGTTACCAAGAATTGAAACTAACCGGACAGTAACGATTCCCGCCTCTTTTGCACGTTGTGAAAGCACAGGTCGTGTAAAAAATTTCATTATGGCGGCCCAAAAAAATGGGAAATTCTGTACCCGTTATCCGTTTGATGATACTGATATTTATAAAACTATTGAAGGTGCTTCGTTTTCACTGGCCACCCATCCGGATAAGAATTTGGAAACATATGTAGACTCGATGATTACCATCATTAAAAATGCACAGGAACCGGATGGTTATTTGTACACGGCCCGCACAATCGATCCGCTGAATGTTGGCAACTGGGTGGGAAAAGAACGTTGGGAAAAGGAAAGAGAACTAAGCCATGAGTTATACAATGCCGGTCACCTGTATGAAGCTGCTGCTGCCCATTATTTAGCTACACATAAAAGAAACCTGCTGGATATTGCATTAAAGAATGCAGACCTTGTTTGTTCTGTTTTTGGCCCTGGTAAAAAATCAGTGGCTCCCGGCCATGAAGTGGTAGAAATGGGTTTGGTAAAACTGTACCGTATTACCGGCAAACAGGAATATCTCAATACAGCTAAATTTTTCATTTATGCCCGTGGTCAATACAAAGGCTATGACCCAAAAAGCAAAGACTCTTGGGTGAATGGATCTTACTGGCAGGATGACAAACCAGTTATCCTGCAAACCGAAGCAGTAGGACATGCGGTGAGGGCGGGCTACTTGTATGCTGCTGTGGCCGATGTAGCAGCACTGACAGGCGATGATAGTTTACGTACAGCCATTGACAGAATATGGGAAAACATGGTCTCAAAAAAGATATATGTGCAGGGAGGTATAGGTGCCAGGGGAGATGGTGAACGTTTCGGTGATAATTATGAATTGCCGAATAATACGGCATATAATGAAACCTGTGCTTCTATTGCCAATGTCTATTGGAATTACCGCATGTTTTTACTGCATGGGGATGCAAAGTATATTGATGTTGCAGAAAGAACCCTGTACAACGGTTTGATATCCGGTGTAGGCCTAGATGGGAAATCTTTTTTCTATACCAATGCCATGGAAGTACGAAACAGTTTTTCTCATTCAGATATTGAAAGAGAACGTTCAGGTTGGTTTGAGTGCAGCTGTTGTCCTACCAATGTTTGCCGTTTTATACCTGCTGTACCCGGGTACATGTATGCACAGGAAGGAAACAGGTTGTATGTCAATCTTTTTGCAAGCAGCACGGCCGATATAATTATGAATAATCAACCACTCCAGATTGTACAGCAGAATAATTATCCCTGGGAGGGAAACTTAAGTTTTGTCATCAACACAGTAAAAGTCAATGCTTTTAAAATGATGATCCGTATTCCTGGTTGGGCAATGAATAATGTCATTCCCTCTGATCTTTATCATTTCAGTAATGGCAGCGTTTCAAAACCGGAGATTAAAATAAATGGTGTTACAATTGACTATGAAATAAAAAAAGGGTTTGCTGTGATTGACAGAGCCTGGAAGAAAAATGATAAAGTGGAAATGACCCTGCCTATGGATGTAAAGAAAGTGGTATGCCACGAAAAAGTACCTGGCAATATTGGCAAACTGGCCATGCAGCGTGGCCCGATCATGTACTGTGCCGAATGGACAGATAACAACGGCAGAACATCCAACATCATCATTCCCGAAAACACCAGTTTTTCCGGGTCTTTTGATCCGTCATTATTAAATGGAGTGATGAAGTTGATTGCAAATGTGCCGGTGATAAATATCATAGATGATGAAACATTGAACACAGAGCGGAAACAAATCACATTAATACCCTATTACGCATGGGCCAACCGGGGTAAGGGTGAAATGATGTTATGGTTTCCATCAAAGGTGAGAAATGTGGACTTGATAAGTCACTAAATGACAAAACCTATTTAAAGAAATAATCTACGGTCATGAGCAAGAGCATACACACAAAATCATTAGAGTTATGGTTTATAACCGGCAGCCAGCATTTATATGGTGATGAAATATTAAACCGGGTAGCTAATCATTCTGGTATTATTGCAAAATCATTCAACGCTGAAGAAACTATCCCTGCAAAAGTTGTTTTTAAGCCGGTGCTTAAATCACCTGAAGAAGTATACAATGTTTTAGTAGAGGCAAATTCAAACTCCAATTGCATCGGCATTATTGCCTGGATGCATACATTTTCTCCTGCTAAAATGTGGATCAACGGACTAAAGATACTGAATAAGCCCTTGCTGCATCTCCATACACAATTCAACCGTGATATCCCATGGCAGGATATTGACATGAACTTCATGAACCTTAACCAAAGTGCACATGGGGACAGAGAGTTTGGTTTCATCATGAGCCGCATGCGGCTGAGCCGTAAAGTAGTGACAGGGCATTGGCAAAATAATAATACTATTGCACAGATCGCTGGCTGGACAAGAGCTGCACTTGGCTGGAATGATTGGCAGGGAGCAAGGTTTGTGCGGTTTGGTGATAATATGCGGTTTGTTGCCGTAACAGAAGGCGACAAGGTAGAAGCCGAGATCAAATTTGGATATAGTGTGAATACACATGGCGTAGGCGACCTCGTCGGTTATATCAATAATGTGAGAGAAACAGCCATCACCAAACTTTGTGATGAGTATACT
>CAZTKV010000006.1:31289-39694 GCA_964614285.1 uncultured Chitinophaga sp.
AGGGTTTTGTGGAAGCCATTACCGGATATGCAAACAGGATGTACGGCATGGATACTGGCAGGCGGTGCACATCATACTTGTTATAGTCAGAACCTGGGTAAAGATGTATTGCAGGATTTTGCAGAGTTAGCAGGTATTGAATGTATTACTATTGATAAAGACACTACTGTTCATCAATTAAAGAAAGAACTGTTGTGGAACGAAGTGGTCTACAGATAAACTGTTTTAGTAAATGAAGAAAATATCCATAGCAATTGCTTTTATTCTGATGACTGTTAATGCGCAGTCGCAGGTAAAATTACCACGACTCATCAGAGACAGCATGATCTTACAAAGAGATCAAAAAGTAAATATCTGGGGTTGGGCTTCAGTGAATGAAAAAGTTAATGTGCAGTTGAATGGTAAAACTTATAAAGCTAAAACAGGTGCCGATGGAAAATGGTTGATAACAATTCCTCCAACCAAAGCAGGCGGGCCTTATACAATTACAATAACTGGAAAAAACAAAATCACATTACAGGATATTCTATTTGGCGATGTGTGGTTTTGCAGCGGTCAGAGCAATATGGTGCACCAGATGAATATCCATGATATAACTTACGCTGCAGATATACAATCTGCCAATTATCCGGAAATAAGGCAATTCCTTGTTCCTGTTGGTAATAGTTTAGACGGACCAAGGAATAATTTACCGGGTGGTTCATGGAAAGCTGCTGTGGGAGAAGAAGTACGGCCATTTTCTGCTGTCGCTTATTTCTTTGCTAAAAAATTGTATGAGAAATATCATATCCCAATTGGTATCATCAATGCAAGTGTAGGCGGGACTCCTATCGAGGCATGGACAAGTGCAGAAGGATTGAAAGAGTTTCCTGCAATGCAAATAACAATTCAGAAGAATAAAGACACTGCATACGTTAATGGATTAAACCGTCAAGCTGCAAATGCAAACAAACCTTCACCATCTCAGGATAAAGGATTGGCTGAGCCAGTAAAATGGTTTGAAACAAATTACGTTGCGAAAGGATGGCACTCAATTAATGTTCCCGGTTATTGGGAAGACCAGGGAGTCAAAGACCTCAATGGAGTTGTTTGGTACAGAAGAGAAATTGATATTCCGGCATCCATGACTGGGAAGGCTGTAAAAATTTTCTTAGGAAGAATTGTTGATGCTGATGTGCTATATATCAATGGCAAAGAAGTTGGCCATACAACCTATATGTATCCGCAGCGGAGATATAATGTTCCTGCCGGTTTGCTGAAAGCTGGTAAAAATATTTTCGTAGTTAAAGTAACCAATAATTTCAGTAAAGGAGGATTTGTTCCTGATAAACCTTATTGCCTTTTTGCCGGCAATGATACGATTGATTTAAAAGGCACCTGGCAATATAAAGTTGGAGAAGTATTTCTTCCCCGTACTGGCGGTGCAGTTACTGGTATCAATGCCCAAAATCAGCCAACCGCTTTGTATAATGCAATGGTGGCCCCTGTTATAAATTATTCCATCAAAGGCATTTGTTGGTACCAGGGTGAAAGTAATAGCAGCAGAGCTGCTGAGTATACAAAATTGCAACCGGCACAGATTGCTGACTGGAGAAACAAATGGCAGCAGGGAGATATTCCTTTTTTATTTGTGCAGCTTCCGAATTTTATGGAGGCAAATTATCTTCCGTCCGAAAGTCAGTGGGCAGAACTGAGAGAAGCGCAATTAAAAACTTTATCTGTTCCCAATACAGCTATGGCAGTAGCAATCGATTTAGGGGAATGGAATGACATTCATCCTGACAACAAAAAAGATGTTGGGGAAAGATTGGCATTGGCAGCACAAAAAGTAGCCTATGGCGAAAAAATTGTTTACTCCGGGCCTGTTTATCAATCTTCAAAAACAGAAGGCAATAAAATCATTCTCACATTTGATCATATCGGCAGTGGTTTGGTAACAAATGACGGTGAAGAACTCAGTGAATTTGCTATTGCTGGTGCAGACAAAAAATTTGTATGGGCCAAAGCAAAAATTGATGGCGATAAAATAATTGTGTGGTGTGACGCTGTAACAAACCCGCAGTATGTAAGGTATGCATGGGCCGACAACCCGGTCAATCCGAATTTATATAATAAAGAAGGCTTACCAGCATCACCATTCAGAACTGATAAATAACCAGCTATGAAGAAACATTTCATCGTATCATTTGTTGCAGCATTTTGTGTATTATCATTATCTGCCCAAAATCGCATTTTATTGTTCCCTGAAAAAGCCAGGGATACCATTAACAAAAATATCTATGGTCATTTTGCTGAACACCTGGGGCGCTGCATCTATGATGGAATTTATGTGGGGGATAATCAAAAGAAAATACCAAACAGGAATGGAATACGGCTTGACATAGTGGAGGCATTAAAAAAACTAAAGACCCCGGTGCTCCGCTGGCCCGGTGGCTGCTTTGCTGATACCTATCACTGGAAAGATGCAATCGGCCCCAAAGAAAAAAGAAAACAGATAAGCAATACATCCTGGGGTAATGTAAGAGAGGATAATAGTTTTGGCACGCATGAGTTCCTTGATTTCTGTGAAATGATAGGTGCTGAACCGTACCTGGCCGTAAATATCGGAGGAGGCACCGTGCAGGAAGCGGTGGATTGGGTGCAATATGTCAATCATGCAAATGGCAGCAGTTATTTAACAGACATGCGAATGCAAAATGGCAGGAGCAAACCATGGAATGTCAAATACTGGGGTGTAGGTAATGAATCATGGGACTGCGGTGGTCATATGACAGCCGGTTATTACGTTAACGAGTACAGGAAGTATGCTACCATGATGACCAGCTATAGCAATACTGAAGGTTTATTCCGTATTGCCGTTGGCCCGGGCACTGAAGATTATGCCTGGACAGAGACGGTGATGAAAGAAGTACCGGCCCGCCGGATAGAAGGTCTTTCTATTCATCATTACTCAGTGATCAACTGGTCCAAAAAAGGATCAGCCACGCAATTTTCCGAAGAAGAATATTTCCGTACAATGGAGCAGGCCTGGCGGATGGAGCGGATGGTGAAAAAGAACAGCGAAGTGATGGACAAATATGACCCGCAAAAAAAAGTGGCGCTGATCGTGGATGAATGGGGCGGCTGGTATGATGTAGAGCCCGGAACCAATGGTGCATTCTTATACCAGCAAAATAGTATGCGGGATGCGATGATCGCTGGTTTGTCGTTGAACATTTTTAATAATCATTGTGATCGGGTACGTATGGCGAACCTGGCACAGATGGTGAATGTGTTGCAGGCCGTTGTACTCACTAAAGAAGAAAAATTAGTACTCACTCCCACTTATCATGTAATGGAGATGTACAATGTGCATCAGGATGCACTGATGATACCACTGGCCATGACAAGTAAAGATTACACACTGGGAGAAAAAAAGATACAAGCTGTTTCTGCCTCGGCTTCAAAAAACAAAGATGGAATCATTCATATATCATTAGTGAACATGGATGCTCATAATGCACAGGAAATGAAAATTGACCTGGCCGGTTTATCGGCAACGTCTGTTACAGGAAGAATTCTTCAGTCAGGAAAACTACAAGACCATAATAGTTTTGAAAATCCTGATAAGATAAAACCTGCTGTCTTTAACGGGGCAACAATAAATGGAAATAACCTTTCTGTTAAACTTCCCCCTTTTTCCGTGGTTGTATTGGAATTAGAATAAAAAATGAAAAGATTAATCACAATAACTGTATTGTTTCAATTAATGGTGGCAACACCGGGAATTACACAATTCAACCCTGCCTGGCAGGGAAAAAAAGCAGCAGTGGTGATTACCTATGATGATGCGATCAATGAACATTTGGACAATGCAGTTCCATTACTTGATTCATTAGGATTGAAAGCCACATTCTATGTTACAGCTTTTTCCAATTCAGTACAAACCCGGATGAATGACTGGAGAAAATTAGCTGCTTCAGGTCATGAATTGGGCAATCACACTTTATTTCATCCCTGTATTGGTGGTGCAGGCAGAGAGTGGGTGAGTAAACAAAATGATTTACGGAATTTTTCAGTGAAGCGAATGGAGAATGAGGTGGGCATGACGAACCTTTTCTTACAGGCATTAGATGGCAAAACAAAAAGAACTTTCGCCTTCACATGCGGTGATATGAAAATTGACGATTCTTTGTTCATTAATGGAATGAAAAATGATTTCGTTGCTGCAAGGGCCGTACGAAATGAAATGCATAAGATCAACGAAGTTGATTTATACAACATAGATTCTTACATGGTGAACAACCACATTTTTGAAGAAATGAAAGCCTGGGTAGATAAAGCCATACAGACCAATTCCCTGCTAGTATTCCTTTTTCATGGTGTGGGAGGAGGTAATAGCCTGGATGTATCAGTAGCAGCACACCGGGAGATCCTGTTGTATATCGCCCAAAAACAAAACGAGATATGGACAGCTCCGCTGGTCGAAGTGTCAGAGTATATTAGGCAACAGCAACCCGGTTTTAAACACTAAAATTTTAGTTATGGATACTATTTCAAAAAGATCCAGGAGAAATTTTATTTACAATGTTGGCCTGGCAGGGTTGGGTGTTCCCTTCCTTTCTGCTGCTGTCAATTGCAATAGTGAATCATCAAAACAAAAGACCATGCAAAACAACAAAGGGAAATTGGGTGTTGCATTAGTTGGATTGGGTGGTTATGCCGGTGGCCAGTTAGCACCCGCCCTGCTGGAAACGGAGCATTGCTACCTGGCAGGTATTATAACAGGTACCCCATCTAAAATTCCTGTATGGAAAGAAAAGTACAATATCCCGGATAAGAATATTTACAGCTACGATAACTATGATTCCATAAAAGACAATCCTGATATTGATATTATTTATGTGGTGCTGCCCAATAACATGCATGCAGAATATACCATCCGTGCTGCTGAAGCAGGTAAGCATGTGATCTGCGAAAAACCAATGGCAATTACTGTAGAAGATTGCGACCGCATGATCGCTGCCTGCAAAAAAGCCAATGTGCATTTAAGTATTGGCTATCGCCTGCACTTTGAGCCCTACAATTTAGAAATGGTACGCTGTGGAACTCAAAAAATATATGGCGAAATAAAGAAACTTACAGGTGGCTTTGGTTTTGTAGCCCGACCTTCGCAATGGCGGCTCACACAAAAATATGCCGGTGGTGGCCCGTTGATGGACCTGGGTATCTACGTAATACAGGGCATGTGTTATACAACCGGTATGTTACCAGTTGCAGTTACCGCCCAGGAAGGAACCAAAACTGACTTTGAACGGTTCAAAGAAGTAGAACAATCGCTTACCTGGCAAATGGAATTCCCTAATGGATTGATTGCCGAAGGCAAAACGAGCTATAATGATTCCCATAATTTTTTACGTGCAGAAGCTGAGCAAGGCGTGTTTGAATTAACTTCCGCCTACAATTATACAGGGCAACGGGGAAGCACAGCAGCAGGTATAATGAACTTTCCACATATTAACCAGCAGGCAAAACAAATGGACGGAATTGCTTTGGCGATCAGGAACAACAAACAGAGCATTGTGCCGGGTGAAATGGGGAAAAGGGATGTAAAATACCTCCAGGCCGTTTACGAAGCCATGCGGACAGGAAAAAGGGTTTTACTGAAAAGTTGAATAGAATTACAGCAGTACAAGAGTGCGACGCAACAAAGCCGAGCAGAATTACATATGCCGATTAAAAAATAGCTCATGTCAAGTAAACTACGCAGCCAGGATTGGTTTGGCAAAAAAAACAAAGATGGGATCATTTACCGCAGCTGGATGAAGAACCAGGGCATGCCAACCGATATGTTTGATGGCAGACCGGTGATTGGTATTTGTAATACATTCAGCGAACTGACACCCTGTAATGCACATTTTCGGGAACATGCAGAAATGGTAAAACGTGGTGTTCTGGAAGCCGGTGGTTTCCCTTTAGAGTTTCCAATCATGAGTCTCGGTGAGACTTTATTAAAACCAACAGCCATGCTATTCCGCAACCTTGCCAGTATGGATGCGGAAGAATCTATCCGTGGTAATCCTATTGACGGTGTGGTATTATTGACGGGTTGTGATAAAACAACTCCATCCACCGTGATGGGCGCAGCAAGTGTCGGTTTGCCAACAATAGTTGTACCCGGTGGGCCAATGCTAAACGGACGATACAAAGGACAGACGATTGGCAGCGGCACCCATGTGTGGAAATTTGATGAAGATATGAAGACCGGCAAAATGACACAGGAAGAATGTGAGTTTGCAGAAAGTTGTATGAGCAGAAGTATCGGTCATTGCATGACGATGGGCACCGCTTCCACGATGGCCTGCATGGTTGAATCGCTGGGGCTAACATTAAGCGGTGCTTCCGCCATACCTGCTGCTGACAGCCGAAAGAAACAAATGGCACAATTAAGCGGCAGACGGATTGTAGAAATGGTAAAAGAAAATCTGACTATTGATAAAATACTGACAAGAGAAGCTTTTGAAAATGCGATTATGGTGAATGCAGCGGTTGGTGGCTCTTCCAATTTTATTATCCATCTTACTGCTATTGCCGGGAGAATCGGCGTTGACCTGAAATTAGAAGATTTTGATACGATCGGCAGTAAAATTCCTTTGCTGCTCAACCTTATGCCTTCCGGTAAATACCTGATGGAAGATTTTTATTACGCAGGCGGGTTGCCTGTCATTTTAGATGAGCTGAAGAATAAATTGCATGCAAACGTTATTACTGTTACAGGAAAAAACCACCAGGAAAATATAAAAGGAAATACAGAATGCTATAACACTGATGTGATCGCCAGGTATGAAAAACCGTTGATACCGGAAGCCGGTTGTGTGGTGTTGAAAGGTAACCTTGCACTGAACGGCGCTGTAATAAAACCTTCAGCCGCCACACCTGCCCTGATGAAACATAAAGGCCGTGCAGTAGTCTTTGAAAGCATTGAAGATTATAATGCAAGGATTGATGACCCGCAACTGGATATTGATGAGAGCTGTATAATGGTATTGAAATACGTTGGCCCTGTTGGTTACCCGGGCATGCCGGAAGTGGGCAATATGGCATTACCCAAAAAAATACTGGAGAAAGGTATTAAAGACATGGTTCGTATCAGTGATGGAAGAATGAGTGGCACTGCGTATGGAACGGCAGTGCTGCATATATCTCCTGAATCTGCCATTGGTGGCAATTTAGCATTAGTGCAAAACGGTGATATGATCGAACTGGATGTAGAAAAGCGAAAACTACAGCTGCATGTAAGTGATGAAGAATTAGAAAAAAGAAGGGCGGCATGGATACAACCCAAGCCTGCTGCTGAAAGAGGCTATGTAAGCCTGTATATTAAGCATGTGATGGGTGCTGACAAAGGCGCTGACCTGGATTTTTTACAAGGAAGTTCGGGCTCAGTAGTAACAAGGGATTCACATTAAAATCGTAATATGAAAAAGGTACCGGTTTTATTTTTTCTTATACTCTTATTTGCTTGCTCTGGGTCACAACAGGTAAAAAAAATTGGCAAAGTTGAACGTTTTGACCTCTCACTGGATGCAATCATAGATAGCAATGCTAAAGCAGAGATCATAGCAGAAGGATTTGAATGGAGTGAAGGGAGCTTGTGGGTGGAGAAAGAAAACATGCTTTTATTCAGTGATGTACCTGCGAACACAGTATACAAATGGACAGAAGCAAAAGGGAAGCAAGTTTACCTGAAACCCAGTGGCTATACAGATGCGGAACCCAGCTCGAGTAAAGAGCCGGGCAGTAATGGCCTGACATTAGACAATGATGGGAACTTAGTTCTCTGTCAACATGGTAACAGACAAGTGGCCAGAATGGATGCCCCGCTGGATAAGACGGAAGCAAAATTTATCACACTCGCAGCTAAATATAATAACAAGCGGTTCAGCAGCCCCAATGATTGTGTATTCAACAATACCGGAGAATTGTTTTTTACAGACCCGCCTTATGGACTCCCCACACAGGATGATAAAGATCCCATGAAAGAACAACCGCATAACGGGGTATACAAAGTAAAGAAAGGTGGTACCGTGATATTGCTAGTCGACTCGATACCAAGACCTAACGGCATTGCATTGTTTCCGGGTCAGCAGCGCTTGCTGGTAGCATCTTCCGACCCGCAAAAGCCAAACTGGTATGTCTTTGATGTAAAAGGTGATTCATTATTGAATGGGAAAATATTTTACAGTACCGCAGGTTATGATAAAAACTGGCATGGCCTGCCTGATGGACTGAAGATTGACAGTAAAGGAAATGTATATGCCACAGGTCCCGGAGGTATATGGTTTTTCAACAGTGAGGGGAGAAAACTGGGAATGCTGAGGCTTGAAAACGCAACAAGCAATTGTGCATTAAGTGCTGATGAAAAA
>CAZTKV010000007.1:0-1724 GCA_964614285.1 uncultured Chitinophaga sp.
CGGGCCGTATTGCTGTTTATTGTTTGCTGAAACAGCAAGGTGCCGAGCATATTGTACACGGCCACATTATTGTAATTTTCTTTGTCAATATTACTTATGGTTAACTGGTCCTGCGCCGGGTTGGGATATACAACAGGCTTACCGGTCAATGGTAAATCTGTTTTTGCATCTATTGACATCGCCGCCGATTCAATACCAGGCCTTTCTGCATCATCACATCCATGATGATGACGGTTGCCGCCAAAGCGAACAGCGAATGAACGATAATAGGTACCGGCACCAACAAGTGTATCCAGGTCGTTGGTATTACCGATAGCGATCAGCTGGTCATCTTTATCGGTAATACCCTGCAGTAAATAATGGGACCGTTGAAAGCCCACACTGTCCGGCGAAGGAAAATGACCATCTGTACTGCCATTCTTTTTTATACGCAGGGCAAATCCTTTGGAAAAATAATTGCCGCCTCTTCTTTCTCCCACCACATAAAAACGGTCATTGTTGCCATTTACAATTTTAGTGAGCATACAACTATCCTGTGCAAAAGGGAAAGAACGGCTCCAGTAAATATGCCCGTTGCCGGCGCTGATACGGCTTACCCTGCACTGGCTGCCCGATGCAAAGTATTGCGTAACCAACGTAAAAATATTTCCATCCTCATCTACCTTCAGGTCATCCAACTGTGTGCCGGGTGCCGTGAAGTGTGTTTTACGGTATACCACATTACCTGTATATCTCGACAGTTTATACAAATACATACTTTGCGATTCACCGCTTGCTTTTCCGCCAAAAAGTAAGAGATTATCATCTTTATCCAATGCAGAGGAAAGACTTTGCCTTCCTTCATCGGTTTGTATGGTCTTTTTTTGCAACAACTGGCCGCCGGCACTTATTTTCTGCACTTTAATATCAGGAAAGAATCCAAAGAAATCTTCGATGAGTCTTACTGTACCGTTACGTTCAATATGCAGGCGGCTGTACGATGTTTGCACCGAATCCATTCGGCTCCATTTTGTCACCAGGTTTTTGTCTGTCTTCATCACAAAGGAAGCAGGACTAAATCCCGGACCATCGGGATACTGCCCATCACCGGCGAGGTATACATTGCCAGCATCATCCAGCTCAAACACATTCAGGTTGAAAATACTGAAAGCATCGGGGAAGCTTATCGTTTTCTGTGCTTTCACCACAAGATTGCTGTCCAGTTTATACACTGTGTATTGGGGATCCTGTGCAAAAGGAAAACTGCGGAAGAGTATATAAATGGAATGGCGATACCCTGTTTTTATTTCAGCCATACCAGAAGGGCCGTTAAGAAAAAAAGAACGTTGCTCTGTTCCGTTAATATGCGACTTGGATATCTTCCAGGTAAAATTATCATTATCCATCCGCCAGAGATAACAGGCAACAAAAGAATATTTTGATAATGATTCAATGGAAGTGGCATATGTACCATTGGGCTGATTGTGCCCATCCTGGTTTTGGTACCACTGCACCTGTGCAGTAATTACCAGCTGGCAACATAGTGCACATATAAACAAGACTTGCTTTGCTGTTTTCATAAGTTCGGATTTTGTTTTTTTAGCTGTAGGGTCGCATCAATTATTACAATAACCATGCAGGGATTGGCATGGCCGTGTATTTCCGAAGCAGATAGGAGTTATGTAAAGTAGTGATACGTAGTAAAAGCAATACTTACTGTAAAGGGTTAATTCATCACCATTTCC